>JAOACR010000019.1 GCA_026417735.1 Kiritimatiellia bacterium | reverse complement strand
CGCGGCTGGCGGGGAGGGGGATGAGGTTGGTGGCTCACGCCGGCCGCCCGGCTGTCTCGAGGCGGATCGCGGTCTGCGCTGCAACCAGACCGGCGGGCGCGACCAGCTCGTCGGGCACCACAACGCCCGCCACCCCGAGCCGCGAGCAGAACCTCAGCAACGCGGGGGATGGGACTGTGCGCATCGCTAAAAAGACTCGAAACATCGAGTGGGCCGCGCGCAGTCGCCGCACCCCGCTTTCGATCAGCACACCGAGCCCCTCGGCATCAAACGGCCGCCCCGCATTCGGCTCCAACGACGTCACGCGACCCCGCAGCGCGCCATCGAGATGGTCAAGGTCGAGCAGCGCAAAGTCGGCGGATTCCGCAATCGAATCCATCACCAGCACCGCGCGCGGGCACCGAATCGCGACGCCCGCCTCCACGGAAAGGTTCCGCCCGATCAGGGCCAGCACCTCCCGGAGCTGCGCGCGCAGCTCCTCCACCGATGCGGACGCCGCCTCGTCGAGATCTCCCACCGGCAGCGCCACCGCCAGCCGCGGGCGGCCCCGTGCCCGCAGTGTGCGCCGCAATACCTGAACCAGCGGCTGCAGCGGAATCTGAGAGCGACCGGGCGCAGGCCGGGGCTGCGCCTCCCCACCGTGGCACCGCCCCAGCAGCCCGGCCGGCAGCACGGCGATCACCCGCCGCCCCCGATGGCGTAACAACAACTGATGCATGTCCGCCCAAAGCTCCTCGCCGGCCTCGCAGGCATCCGGCCACCAGACGACGCCGTCGGACGCGGCGGCGTCCAGCACGATGGGCGGGCGCACGTCCGGCAAAAAGACGAGCATTTCGAGCCGGCGGTTCGCCCGGCACCAATCGATCACTGTCTGACGAACGCGCCGCACGCTTGCAGCGGGGCGGCGGTCGCGGCGCAGATCGTCGGGCAGCAGTCGCAGGAGCGACTCCCGCACCGGGTCGGACTCTCCGCCGCGATCTTCGCCGGCGAGATCCACCGCCCACCGCAGACTGATCGCGGCCGAAGGGCGGGCGCACATCGCGCCGACGGTCCACAGCCGTCCGCGTTCCACGACGTATTCGACCAGCTGTGGCCATCCCGCCAAACGTTCCGCGCGGTCCGTCAGTCGGCAGATCTGCGCATGGGCGGCGCGCAGTTGCGGATCGCGCGCGGATGCGAGCGTCGCCAGCGGCAGGCCGGCTGAGGGGTCGGGGAGCTGTGTATCGTCCGGCAGCAGCCGTCCCCACACGCCGGGCGCACCCGAAATCGGATCGCGAGACCACGCCGCGCAAGCGACCGACCCCTCATCAAGATCACTGAGCACGGCAACCGTGGCGACCACCGGGACGCCCAACTGCGGGCGGGAGGCGGGAGCCCGCGCGAGCGCGGCGCGATGCCATTGCTCGTACAGCCACGCCAGTAAACCGCGGAGCTGGTCTTCGATCTCGACCGGGATCGGTTGTCGGACGC
The DNA here is from genome assembly GCA_026417735.1 of Kiritimatiellia bacterium. Lineage (NCBI taxonomy): Bacteria > Pseudomonadati > Kiritimatiellota > Kiritimatiellia > Kiritimatiellia bacterium. Next base: position 70,440 of record JAOACR010000019.1, on the reverse strand, counting down.
GGTCCCAAAGCACACGGCGAAGCTCGGCGCACAGTTCCCGGGCACCCTCCGCGCTCAATGCGGACTCGGACGCAACGCGGTGACGACGCAGCAGTCGCGTCCGCGCGTCGTCCAGCGCGTCCGGGGCGGCCCCCAGCACATGCGCGCCGTACGCTCGCAGCAGTCTTGCCCATCCGCGCCAACCCGGCGCGCCGCGTCCGGTCGCCTCCGCGATTCGGTCGGCCGCCCGCTCGCTGAACCCGATCACCATCGCGAAGGGCCGAGCGCGCGGATCCGCGATGGATTCGGCCGCCCGCACGCGCAGCAGCAGCGGGCGGGGAGCGCGGTCGCGCTCGCTCACCACGGCGCGCTCCAGCCGGGCGAGCTGTTGGCGGATCTGGTCCCACGCGCCGGGAGGGAAGCGGCCACCACTGCGGGCGTAGAACGCACACACCTCGCCCGAGATCACAAAGCCGGGCGGCACTGGAAACTTCGCCATGCTCAGACGCAGCAGCGAAACGCCCCCATCGCCCAGCAGCGGCGCCGGCCGCTCGCTCTCGGGGTAGATCTCGGCGCCGGCGCCCAGCTGCCACACCATGCGCCGCGGGGTGTGCGCAGAGGAAGGTGGCGGCTCCGCACTCACGGCCGGGCAAGCTATCACTCGCGCAGCTCCGCCTGCAAGAGAGGTGCCTGGCTCGCGCGGGTGGTTGCGCCGTCGGCAGCGACCGACTAGGCTGGGCGTCTGACCATGAAGGACGCTTCCCGCAGGTTCCTAGAGTCGTTGATCCGCGCGATCAGTCCCTCGGGTTACGAGGAGGAGGCCGCCCGCGTGTGGCAGGCCGAGGCGCGCGGCATCGCCACGGCGGTTCGCCATGATGTGCACGGCAACAGCCACGCGGTGATCAATCCCGGCGGCGCACCCCGCGTGCTGCTCGCTGGCCACTGCGACGAGATTGGGTTTGTGGTTTCCCACATCGATGACAACGGCTTCCTCTGGATCCAACCCATCGGCGGCTGGGACCCTCAGATTCCCCAGGGCCACCGCGTCGTGATCCGCGGGCGAAAAGGCCGGGTGAAAGGGGTACTTGGCAAGATGCCTGTGCACCTGCTGAAACCTGAAGATCGCGACAAGGTCACGAAACTCGAGCGACTGTGGGTGGACATCGGCGCGGGAAGTCGGAAGGAGGCGCAAAAGCGCGTGGCGATCGGTGATCCGCTGGTGCTGGATCACGAGCTGGCGGAACTGACCGACAAGATCCTTGTCGGCCGGGGCTTTGACAACCGCATCGGCGCATTCATCGTGCTGGAGGTGCTGCGGCGCCTGTCGAAAACCAGGTTGAGGGCGGAAGTCCACGCGGTGGCCACCGTGCAGGAGGAAATCGGCATCCGGGGCGCACGGACCGCCGCGTTTGGGATTGACCCGCAGATCGGCATCGCGACGGACGTCACCTTTGCGACCGACCACCCCACGATGGACGAGGCGGTGAAGCGGTTCGGCAAAATTTCGCTCGGCGGAGGGCCGGTGGTGTCGCGCGGTCCCAACGTGCACCCGCGGCTATTCGAGCGGTTGGTTCAAACCGCGGAGCGGCAAAAGATCCCGCACCAAATTGAGGCGCATGGAGGGCCGACACCGACGGACGCAAATCTGATCCAGGTTAGCCGGGCCGGTGTCATCACCGCGCTGGTGAGCACGCCGTGCCGATACCTGCACAGCTCCTGTGAGCTGATTCACCTGGACGACGTCGACGCAGAAATCGAGCTGATTGCGGAGACTGTTGCCGGGCTGAGGCCGGACACGGACTTTTCGCTGCTGCGTTGAGCAGCGCGGGGCGAACCCCTGACCATTGATGGATGACAAGCCACGGACCGCGTGGTAGAGTCAAAGCGACGTCAGCGGTGCGGGAGTAATTCAGTGGTAGAATGTCAGCTTCCCAAGCTGAACGTCGCGGGTTCGATCCCCGTCTCCCGCTCCATCCCTGCTCCGGGCGCCTACACGTACATCCTGTACTCCGCCGCGCTCGATCAGTATTACGTCGGCATTTCCTCGCGCCCCTGGCGACGCCTGCGCCAGCACCGGCGCGCTCACCATGGATGGTCAGCCCGTGCCACCGACTGGGTGCTGGTCTTCCACAAGCCCGCCGCCGACATCGCTCAGGCCCGTCAGCTCGAACGGCGCATCAAGGCCCGCGGCGCACGGCGCTTCCTCTCGAGTCTCGCTTCCCAATCCCGCCGGCAAGCCGTTGGAGCCTGGTCCACGGCCGGCGGTGGAGGACTTTCGGCGACTCCGTGGCCAGTGTTGCAGTACCGGCCGGTCACGCGTCCTCTCGCCTTCGCCATGTTCCGACGCGCACGGGCGCTGAAGACCGTGGCGTCGGAGGGCGGCTCAATGTCGGAATGTCATGCGCTGCACGTCCACGCCCTCGATCGCGCGCAGATCGCGTTCGAGCGCTGCGACCTCGGCGTCCGAGCCGACCAGATGCAGCACAATCAGGCCGTTCGGTGATCCCTCGCGGCCGTGGACGTCGTGCAATCCCAGCCGCGTCTGAATGATGCGACCGTGCCGGGTCAGCACCTGTTGCACCTCGGGGGCGTGCCGAGTGCGTTCGGTGATGTGCAACCCCATGATTTCATGATGTTCAACGGAACGCGTTCTTCGGCGTGCGCTCATGCGCGGATCCTCCGTCTCGGTCATGTTCCATATACCTTTTCAAACGGCCACATCAGGACTCCGCCATCCAGCACACGCACGTCGCGGAATCCCGCGTGGCGCAGCACGATCGAGGCCTCATAGGCCCGCAGTGAGTTCCGGCAACAGAGCAACAGCACCCCCTCCTGCGGCAGCTCGCGCATCCGGCCCCGCAGCGAGCCCAGCGGAATCAGCCTCGAGCCGGGAATCCGCATCTCGTCGTACTCGCGCGGCGTGCTGACATCGATCAGGGTCACGTCGCGCCGCTCTCGCAGCAACCGCCGCGCTTCCAGCGGCGACACGCCCACGAAGTGACCATCCAGCTTGTTACGCGCCACGTTGCATGCGGTGATCAGATTGTCCAGTGCCGGCGAAAACGGCGGCGCGTAGCCCAAGTCGAGATGCGCGATCTGGTCCACCGTCATCCCCGCGGTGATGGCGGTCGCGGCGACATCAATCCGCTTGTCCCCCTCGCCCGGGCCGAGCGCCTGCAGCCCGAGCAGCCGCCGGCTGGAGCGCTCCACAACCAGTTTGAGCATCAGCAGCCGCGCGCCAGGCAGGAAGTGCTCCCGGTCGGGTGCCGCGCAGAGCACCGTCACCACGTCCCGGCCCAGCTCGCGGGCCTCGCGCTCGTTCAGCCCCGTGCGCCCGACGCAGTACTCGAACACCTGGCAGAGAACCGTCCCCAGGATGCCCGGGAACCGGTCGCCGCCACCGCACAGATGCACTGCCGCCACACGGCCCTGCTTGTTCGCGGTGGAACCGAGCGGCACGTAGGTCGGACGGCCCGTCAGAAGGTCGCGGTTTTCCACGCAGTCCCCGACCGCGTAGATGTCGGGGTCGCTGGTACGAAGATGCTCATCCACGAGAATGCCGCCGGTCGGCCCGATCGTCAGCCCCGCCGCCCGCGCCAGCGAGGTCTCTGGGCGGACTCCCGCGGCCAGCACCACCAGGTCCGCGGGAATCTCGCCGTGGTCGGTCACCACCGCGCGGACCGCCTCGTCGCCGCGGAAGCCTTTCACCTCCACGCTCGTCAGCACGCGCACGCCGTTCGCCTCGAGGTGCTGCTGCAGCAGCCGCGAGATCTCCTCGTCCAGCATTCCGAGAATCTGCGGCATGCGTTCGACGATCGTCAGCCGGCAACCGCGCAGTGCGAGCGCCTTCGTCATTTCCACTGCGATCAGCCCACCGCCCACCAGCACCACGTCGAGCGCACGCTCGCCGGCGACCGCGTGTCGGATCCCTTCTGCGTCGTGCACGCCGTGCAGCGTATAGATGTTGCGGAGGCTCCGGCCCGGCAGCTCCGGCACCACCGGCCGGGCACCGGTGGCCAGCACCAAGCGGTCGTAAGGGATCCACCGTTCCGCACCGGTGGTGAGATCCCGGATCCTCACCCGTCGGCCCCGCCGGTCCACCTCCAGCGCCTCCGTGCGGCTGAGCACGCTCACGTTGCGCACGTTGTGGAAAAAAATCGGGTCTCGCACGGCGCCCAGCGGCGTCGACAACAGCGCGCGGCGGTCGCGGACAGTACCAGAAACGTAGTAGGGGAGGCCGCAGCCCGCATAGGACAGCAGCTCACCCCGCTCGATGATCGTGACCTCCGCATCCGGTTTGAGCCGCATCACCTTCGAGGCGACCTTCGGCCCCGCGGCCACCCCGCCGACGATCACCACCCGCAGCCGGTCCGCCTTTGCGCCGATCGCTTCCTCCGCTGGCGCCGTCGCGGCGGGCAGGTCCACCACAAATTCCGCACCTCCCAAATCCGAACCGCCGGCCCGTACCGTCCCACCGCACGACTCGACCAGCGCGCGGACCAGCGCCAGGCCCAGTCCCGCGCCAGGTGTGCGGCCCTCCCCGGGAACCACCGCACGATAGAACGGTTCGAAAATCCGCGTTCGCTCCGCCTCCGGCACGCCCGGGCCGGAATCCCCCACCGAGACCCGCACCCCTCCTCCGATCTCCTCGCGAGCCACCAGCACCCGCACCTGCCCGTGGCGCGGCGTGTACTTCAGCGCGTTCTCGATCAGCGCGCGCAGCACTTCCACCAGCAGTTCCTCGCCGGCCTTTGCGTACGCCGGCTCGTCGCGGACGTCCACCGCCAGGGAAATGTCCCGTCGCTGCGCCTCCTCCAGCCACTGCTGGTGCACTCTCCGCACGACCGCCGCCGCGTCGCACACCGCCTCGCCAGCGCCCGCTGGCCGCCGGACAATCGTCAGCAGCCGTCGCACGGTCTCCAGCGCTTCCGTGAGCCGCGCGTCCGCACGCTGGAGCAGGTCCTTCTGGCGCGGCGTCAGGGGGCCCGCCAGATCGGCGATCAGCGTCTGCAGCACCGTCTCCGCCGCACCGATCGGCGATTTCAACTGGTGCGCCACCACCGCCGCAAAGCGCAGCGGATCCTCCAGCCCCCCGCCGGCATCGTTGTGACGCTGGTCGGTCATCGCTCCCGCTTCAGTGCCGAGCCACTCGCGGTGACTTTACCGGTTTTCGACGCAGACGGACAAGTTCCCCCGGCGCGGCACCACGATGCGGGGCCCTCAAGCCATCCTCGCCTCCTCCCAAACGCAACAAGTTTGTTCGCCGAAAGAGGCCGGGCGACAGTTTTGTTGTGTTGGCGCAGCCCCCAGATATATTATCTCACTGTCCGGCATTGACTTTTGCCGGGGCTTGAGATTTGGCACGATTCCGGCTGTAAAGGCAGCGGATGTGACGATGAAACCTTTGTCAGAAATGGAATCGCCGACGGGAGGCGGCGAAGACGAGCAGCGGCGGGCGTTTGGTTCAGAGGATCGTCCGGCCCATCACTGTGGGTTGTTTGGCGTTTACGGCGTGCCGGGCGCCGCGCGGGTGGTTTTGCGCGGGCTGATGGCGTTGCAGCACCGGGGGGAGGAGGGGGCCGGCATTGCGGTGAGCGACGGCCGGATTGTGCGCTCGGTCCGCGCGATGGGCCTGGCGGCAGAAATGGCGGAGCGGCACGCCACGCAGTTGGCGGAGCTCCGCGGGGAGATCGGTATCGGCCATGTTCGGTACTCCACCACCGGCGCCTCGGACCTTCGCAACGTGCAGCCGATCGCGGTGGAGTGCCGCGACGGCGTGTGGGCGATCGCGCATAACGGCAACCTGACCAATGCGGCGGAGCTGCGCTCGCAGCGCCAGGCGCAGGGGGCGATCTTCCAGACCGGCACCGACAGCGAGATCCTTCTCCACATGATCGCGCACCCGCGGTACGCACGCCGCTCCTCGCCGGTGGCCGCGGCGCTGCGGGACCTCAGAGGCGCGTTCTCGTTCCTGTTGTTGCATGGCGACGAGCTGATCGCCGCGCGCGACCGGCACGGGTTCCGGCCGCTGTGTCTCGGGCGGCTCGGTGGCGGGCACGTGATCGCGAGCGAAACGTGCGCGCTGCGGCAGGTCGGCGCAGAGTTCATTCGCGAGATCGAACCGGGCGAACTGCTGCGGATCCGCGGCGGCCGACTGTTGCGGGAGCGGTTTGTTGCCGGAAACGGCCGGCCCGGACAGTGCGTGTTCGAGCACATCTACTTTGCGCGGCCGGACAGTCGTCTGTTTGGCGAAAGTGTTCACGAGGTGCGGGTGCGGTTCGGGCAGCGGCTCGCGCGCGAGCAGCCGGCGCCGGCAGACGTGGTGATCCCCATTCCGGACAGCGGCGTATCGGCCGCCATTGGCTATGCGCGTCAGACGGGCCTGCCGCTCGACTTTGGCTTCATCCGCAATCACTACATCGGCCGCACCTTCATTCAACCCAGCGCCGGAGAACGGACGGATGCGGTGGACCTCAAGCTGGCGATCGTCGAGGACGTGGTCCGCGGACGGCGCGTGGTGGTGGTGGACGACTCGTTGGTGCGCGGCACCACGGTGCGCCGACGCGTGCGCGCACTGCGCGAGGCGGGTGCACTCGAGGTGCACGTGCGCATCGCCTCGCCGCCGGTCCGCTGGCCGTGTCACTTCGGGATTGACTTCCCGACACGCGCGGAGCTGGCCGCCGCCACGCGCGAGCCACAGGAGATCGCCCGGATGATCGGCGCCGACAGTCTGGGCTACCTGAGCCTGGGCGGTCTGCGCGCAGAATTGGCCACGCCGAGCCGGTACTGTGTGGGGTGTTTCACCGGCCGGTATCCCGAACGGGTCCCCTCGCCCACGCCGAAACATGCGTTCGAAGTCTGCGCTGCGGCTGCGCCGGAGGTGACGCGATGAAGCCGGCCGCCGAAGCGGGCCAGCGGGCGGGCCTGTACGCCCCCGAGTTCGAGCACGACGCCTGCGGCGTGGGGATGGTGTGCCGGCTCGACGGACAGCCGTCTCACCAGATCGTTCGGCAGGGCATCGAGGTGCTGGTCAACCTCACCCACCGCGGCGCATGCGGGTGCGATGAGCGGACCGGCGACGGCGCGGGCATTCTGATCCAGTTGCCAGACGGTTTCCTGCGCAAGGTGGCGCCGGGTGGTCGTCCGCTGCCGCCGGCTGGCGCCTACGCGGTCGGCAACGTGTTCCTGCCGCGCGACCCGCAAATGCGCGCCGCCGCGCGCGCGACGCTGGACGCGGCGCTTGTCGAACGGGGCCTCGAACCGCTGGGCTGGCGCCCGGTGCCGGTGCGGGAGGAGGTGCTCGGCCGCGTCGCGCGCGACGTGAAGCCGGAGATCGAACAGGTCTTTGTCGGTTCGGGCGTCGCGGCCGACCGCGAGGAGTTCGAACGGCGGCTATACGTCGCGCGCAAGCTCTTCGAAAACCGCGTCCGCCAGAGCGACTGGCCCGAACGTGGCCGGATCCACGTTTGCAGCCTCTCCTCCCGAACCCTCGTGTACAAAGGGCTGATGCTCGCCGACCAGATGGCCGCGTTCTACCCCGACCTGGACGATCCGGACCTGGTCAGTGCGCTGGCGATCGTGCACCAGCGTTACAGCACCAACACGTTTCCGAGCTGGGATCTGGCGCAGCCGTTCCGCTACCTCTGCCACAACGGCGAAATCAACACGCTGCGGGGAAACATTCACTGGATGGCCGCGCGCGAGGCGGCGATGCGATCGGAGCGGTTCGGCGACGACCTCGCCCGGCTGCGGCCGATCTGCACACCTGGCGCCAGCGATACCGCGACGCTAGACAACGTCGTCGAGCTGCTGGTGCACACCGGCCGGTCCCTCCCTCACGCGCTGATGATGCTGATCCCGGAAGCGTGGGAGCACCACGACGAGATGGACGAGGACCGCCGCGCCTTCTACGAGTATCACGCCGCGCTGATGGAGCCCTGGGACGGCCCGGCCTCGATCGTGTTCACCGACGGCGACCTCGTCGGCGCCGTGCTGGACCGCAATGGGCTACGTCCCTCCCGCTACACCGTCACGCGCGACGGCCGCGTGGTGCTGGCTTCGGAGGTGGGGGTGCTGGACTGCCCACCGGAAACCATCGAGCGGCAGGGCCGGCTGGAGGCGGGTCGGATCTTTCTGGTGGATCTGCGCCGCCACCGCCTGGTGGACGATGAGGAGATCAAGGCCGACGCGATCCGCCGCCGGCCGTGGCGGGCCTGGATCCGCCGCCAGCAGCTGCGGCCCGCGGATCTGCCGGCCGGCGCACCTCCGCCTGCCGAAACCGCACCGCTGACAACCCGGCTGCGCGAGTTCGGATACAGCCGGGAGGACCTGGAGGTTCTCGTCGGCCCGATGGCGGAACGTGGCGAGGAGCCGGTCGGCTCGATGGGCACCGACGTGCCGCTGGCGATTCTCTCCGAGCGGCCGCGGCTGATGTACGACTACTTTCACCAGCTCTTCGCGCAGGTCACCAATCCTCCGCTGGACGCGATCCGCGAGGAGCTGGTCACCTCGCTGACGGTGTACCTCGGCTCGCAGGGGAATCTGTTTGACGAGGAGGAGTCCGCCGCGCGCCAGGTGCGGCTGGATTGGCCAATGCTGGACAGGGAGGAGATGAACCGCATCCGTGCGCTCGACGCGCCGGGGCTGCGCGCCGCGGTGTTGACGGCCCGATGGAACCCGCACGGCGGCGGAGCCGGGCTGGAGGCGGCGCTCTCCGCGCTGGCCGCGGCCGCGGAGACGGAAGTGCGCGACCGAGGCCGAACGATTGTGGTGCTCACGGACCGCGGCTCCGCGCCCGACACCGCGCCGATTCCCATGCTGCTGGCGCTGGGCGCGGTGCACCACCACCTGATCCGCTGCGGCCTGCGGACCCGTTGCGGCATCGTGGTGGACAGCGGCGAACCGCGGGAGGTGCATCACTTCGCCGCGCTGTTCGGTTACGGCGCTGGCGCGATCCACCCCTACCTGGCGCTGGAGCTGGTGGACTGGCTGGTCGCGCGCGGCCGGATTCCGGGCCCGCCAGACGCGGCCCGCGCGCGATACCTGCACGCGGCGGCGAAGGGCGTGCTGAAGACCATGTCGAAAATGGGCATCTCGACGCTCCGCAGCTACTGCGGTGCCCAGCAGTTCGAGGCGGTGGGGCTGGATGCGTCGGTGGTGGAGCGCTGCTTCGCCGGCACGCCGAGTCGCGTCGGCGGTGCGAAGTTCGCGGAGCTCGCCGAGGAGATCGCGCGCCGACATTCCCGTGCCTGGGCGCCGCCGCCGATGGCGGACCCCGCACCGGAGGGCAGCCCCACCGAGCTGGAGCCGGGCGGGATCTACAAGTGGCGGCGCGACGGGGAAGCACACCTGCTGCAGCCGCTGGCGATCGCAAAGTTGCAGCAGGCGGTGCGAGACGGCAACGAGGCCGCGTTCCAGGAGTTCTGCCGTCTGGTGGATGACCAGAGTCGCCGGCTGATGACGCTGCGCGGTCTGATCCGGTTCCGCGAGGACCCCGCACGCGCGGTGCCGTTGGAGGAAGTGGAACCGTGGACCGAGATCACGCGGCGGTTCAAGTCCGGTGCGATGTCCTACGGCTCCATCAGCCAGGAGGCACACGAAACGCTCGCGATTGCGATGAACCGCATCGGCGGGCGCAGCAACTCCGGTGAGGGTGGCGAGGACCCGGAGCGGTTTCATCCGTTGCCGGGCGGTGACTCCCGCTGCAGCGCGATCAAGCAGATCGCGTCGGGGCGGTTCGGCGTCACGATCGAATATCTCGTGAACGCGCGCGAACTGCAGATCAAGATCGCGCAGGGGGCCAAGCCCGGCGAGGGCGGTCAGCTGCCGGCGGAGAAGGTGTATCCGTGGATCGCCAGGGTGCGCCACTCGACGCCCTGGGTGCAGCTGATCTCGCCGCCGCCCCACCACGACATCTATTCGATTGAGGACCTCGCGCAGCTGATTCACGATCTCCGTTGTGCGAACCCCCGCGCGCGCATCACGGTCAAGCTGGTCTCCGAGGTCGGCGTCGGCACCGTCGCGGCGGGCGTCGCGAAGGGCAAGGCGGACGTCGTGCTGATCAGCGGCTACGACGGCGGCACGGGCGCCTCACCGGAATCGTCGCTGAAGCACGCGGGCCTGCCGTGGGAGCTGGGGCTGGCCGAAACCCAGCAGACGCTGGTGCTGAACGGCCTGCGCGACCGGATCGCGGTGGAGTGCGACGGCAAGCTCCTCACCGGCCGCGACGTCGCGATCGCCTGTCTGCTGGGCGCCGAGGAGTTCGGCTTTGCGACCGCTCCGCTGATCGCAATGGGCTGCGTGATGATGCGCGCCTGTCATCGCAACACCTGCCCCGTCGGCATCGCAACGCAGGATCCCGCGCTGCGGCGGAAGTTCGCGGGGCGGCCGGAACATGTCGTGAACTTCTTCCGGTTCGTCGCGGAAGACCTTCGCCGATGGATGGCTCGGCTCGGCTATCGCACCGTGGACGAAATGGTGGGCCAGAGCCACCGGCTGGAGGCTTCCGCCGCCCGTGAACACTGGAAGGCGCATGGCCTAGATCTTTCGCGCATTCTGGAGTTTCCGCCCGCGCCGTTCGGCGGCGAGCGGCACGCGGTGCGGCGCCGCGCCTACGGGCTGGAGGAGTCGCTCGATCACGAGCTGATCCGCCGAGCGGCGCCCGCGCTGCAGTTCGGCCGGCGCTCCCCGGTGGAGATCACGTTGCCGGTCCGCAACGTCCACCGCACGGTCGGCACGCTGCTCAGCGGCGAGATCGCACGCCGGTGGGGCGGCGCGGGGCTGCCCGAGGACACGATCGTCATTCGCGCGCATGGCGTCGCGGGGCAGTCGTTTGGCGCGTTTGGCGCGCCGGGGCTCACCATCCACCTTGAAGGCGTCGCGAACGACTACTTTGGAAAGGGCCTCTCCGGCGCGAAACTGACCGTGCGGCCGCCGCGGGGCGCGCGGTATGTGGCGGAACACAACATCGCGGTCGGCAACGTCTCCCTCTATGGGGCCACCGCAGGCGAGTGCTACGTGCGCGGCCGCGCGGGCGAGCGGTTTGCGGTGCGGAACTCCGGCGCGCTCGCGGTCGTCGAGGGTGTCGGCGACCACGGCTGCGAGTACATGACCGGCGGCGTGGTGGTGGTGATCGGCGAGACCGGCCGGAACTTCGCCGCGGGCATGTCTGGCGGGCTCGCGTTCGTGTACGACCCTGACGGCACGTTCGCGCGGCGCTGCAACACCGGCATGGTCACGCTCGAGCCGCTGGAAGAGGAGGACGACATCCGGCTCGTGCTGCGGCTGCTGCGCCGGCATCTCCTCTACACGGAAAGCCCCGTCGCCGCACGACTACTCAACGCGTGGGCCACGGAACGGCGACGCTGGGTGAAAGTGTTCCCGGACGACTATCGCCGCGCGCTGGAACGGATGGCGCGCGAGACCGCACCGGCGGCCGAGCCCGCACCGGTTGCGGCGGGCTGATCGGAGGCTGTCCATGGGCAAACCCACCGGCTTCATGGAGTATCCGCGGGAGCTGCCCCACAAGCGCCCAGCCGCGGAGCGGATCCGGGACTTCCGCGAGATCCCGGTGCCATGGACCGAAGCGCAGTCCCGCCGCCAGGCCGCGCGCTGCATGGATTGTGGCGTGCCGTTCTGCCACACCGGCTGCCCCCTCGGCAATCTGATTCCCGAGTGGAACGATCTGGTCTGGCGTGGCGAATGGCGGGAAGCGGCCCGCCGGCTCCACGCGACCAACAACTTCCCGGAGTTCACCGGCCGGCTCTGTCCGGCGCCCTGCGAGGAAGCGTGCGTGCTCGGCATCAACGAGCCGCCCGTCACCATCGAGCAGATCGAACACGATATCGCCGAACGCGCGTTCGCAGAAGGATGGGTGCGGCCGGAACCGCCGGTGCGCCGCACCGGCTGCCGTGTCGCGATTGTCGGCTCGGGACCGGCGGGGCTCGCCTGCGCGCAGCAGCTCAATCGCGCCGGCCACGAGGTGACCGTGTTCGAGCGCGCCGACCGCATCGGCGGACTGCTGCGCTACGGCATCCCCGATTTCAAGCTGGAGAAACACATCCTCGATCGGAGGCTGGCACTGCTCGAGGCGGAGGGCATCCGTTTCCGGCCCGGTGTGCACGTCGGCCGGGACTTGCACGCGGAGGAGCTGCGACGCAGCTTCGACGCGATCGTGCTCGCGATCGGCGCCACCCGGCCGCGCGACCTTGCAATCCCGGGGCGCGAGCTCGAGGGGATCTACTTCGCGATGGACTACCTGCCGCAGCAAAACCGGCTGGTCGCCGGCGACGCGCTCTCCGATCCCATTACCGCGCGCGGCCGCCGCGTGATCGTGATCGGCGGCGGTGACACCGGCAGCGACTGCATCGGCACCGCGCTCCGGCAGGGAGCGGTGTCGGTGGTGAACTTCGAACTGCTGCCGCGCCCGCCCGTCGGCCGGCCGCCCCACCAACCCTGGCCGTTCTATCCGATGCGGCTACGCACCAGCACCTCCCACGAGGAGGGCGGCGAACGCCACTTCGCGATCTCCGCGATCGAGTTTCTCGGCGACCGCGGTCGCGTTCGCGCGGTGCGCACCGTGGACGTGCGGTTTGCCGCCTCGCCGGCCACGGCCGGTCCCCCGGCGCTCGAGCCAGTGCCCGGCTCGGAACGGGAGTGGCCCGCCGACCTGGTGATTCTCGCAATGGGCTTCCTCGGACCGGAGACGGATGGCATCGTCGCCCAGCTCGGGCTCGAACTGGACCGCCGTGGCTGCATTCGCACCGACGAACAGTACGCGACCAGTGTTCCCGGCATCTTCGCGGCCGGGGACGGTCGGCGCGGCCAGTCGCTCATCGTGTGGGCGATCGCGGAGGGCCGCGAGTGTGCCCGCGCGGTGGATGCCCACCTGAGCGGCGACACCCGCCTGCCGACGAAGGGCGAGGGCGATCTGCCGCGCGTGTGAACCTCCGCGCCGCCCGCCAGCCATGCCATCTTCTCCCGTTGCGCCACTCCGCCGGCCCGCTATGATGGCCGCATGGACCGCGAACAGGCCCGCCAGCGGCTGGCCGAGCTCCGCCGCCAGATCGCCGAGCATGACTACCGCTACTACGTGCTCGCCCGTCCCACGATCAGCGACGCAGAGTACGACCGGCTCTACGACGAACTGCTCGATCTGGAGCGCCAATTCCCCGAGCTCGTCACGCCCGACTCCCCCTCCCAGCGGGTGGGCGGCGCACCGCTGGATGGCTTCCGCCACGTGCGCCATCTGGTGCCGATGCTCTCGCTCGAAAAGGCGCGCACCGATCATGACCTGCAGCTGTTCGACGCGCGCGTCCGCCGGGCGCTCGGCGACGAGGAGGTCGAATACCACGTCGAGCCGAAGATCGACGGCGTCTCGATCACACTGGTGTACCGCGACGGAGTGCTCGAACTGGCCGCGACCCGCGGTGACGGTGAAACCGGCGACGACATCACCGCCAACGCCCGCACGATCCGAAGTCTGCCGCTGCGTCTGCGCGCCGACCATCCGCCGGCGCTGATTGAAGTCCGCGGCGAAGTCTACATGGATCGTGCCGGCTTCGCGGAGCTGAACCGCCGCCTGCGCGAAAGCGGAGAGGAACCATTCCCGAACGCGCGCAACGCGACGGCCGGCTCGCTGAAGCTGCTCGACCCCCGCCTGGTGGCCGCGCGGCCGCTGCGGACGGTGATGTACGCGGTCGCCCGCTGCGAGGGCCGCGAGTTCGACACCCACTCCGCGGCGCTGGCGTGGTTGCGCGCGGCCGGCCTGCCGACGCCCCAGTTCACCGCGGTTTGCCGCTCGGTCGCGGAGGTGCTCGACCGCTGCCGCGAGCTGCGGGCGCGCGAGGCGGAGCTGCCCTACGACATCGACGGCGCGGTCGTCAAGCTGAACCGTCTCGACCACTGGCGACGACTGGGCCTGAAACCCAAACATCCCGCCTGGGCGATCGCCTACAAGCCGCGCGATTGGGTCGAACAAGCCCGCACACGTCTGCTCGACATCACCGTGCAAGTGGGCCGCAGCGGCGTGCTGACCCCCGTGGCGGAGCTCGAGCCGGTGTTTCTGGATGGCTCCACCGTCAGCCGCGCGACGCTCCACAACGCGGACGAAATCGAGCGCAAGGACATCCGGATCGGCGATGTCGTCGTGGTCGAGAAGGCCGGCATGGTGATTCCCGCGGTCGTCCGCTCGCTTCCCGAGTTGCGCACCGGCGCCGAACGAAGGTTTCAGATGCCCGACCGCTGCCCCGCCTGCGGCGGCCCAGTGGCTCGCGGACGCCTGAGCGGCGGCGAGGGCGAGGAGGTCGCGCTGCGCTGCGAAAACCTCGATTGCCCCGCACAAAAGGCGCGACGGCTCGAGTACTTCTGCCGACGCGCCGGTCTCGATATCGAGGGGATTGGCGGCATCGTGGCCGACCGCCTCATCGAACATGGCCTGGTGGACGATCCGTTGGATCTCTACGAGCTCCAACCCGCCCAACTCGCGCGGCTCAACCTCGGCACGGAGACGGAGCCCCGCGTGTTCGGCGAGAAAAACGCGGAGCGTGTGCTCGCGGCGCTCCTGCGCAGCCGCTCTGCACCGCTGGACCGGTGGCTCACCGCGCTTGGCATCCCCGAGGTGGGCGACGTCACCGCGAGGGAGTTGGCTGCTCGCCATCGCACGCTGGCCGAGATCGCCAATTCACCCTGGCTTCGCGCGATCGTGCGCCGCGATGAGCTGCTGGCGGAGCGGCGCCGGCTGCGCTCCCGTGCGCAGACGCCGGCCGATGCCGCCGAGCGGGACCGCCGGACAGCCCGCGTCCGGGAAATCGACGCGGAGCTCGCGCAACTGGCGGCGCTAATCGGCCCCGGCGGTCGCAGCCCCATCGGACCGGTTCAGGCCGCCTCAGTGCTCCGCTTCTTCGAGTCGCCGAGAGGCCGAACGATTCTCAGCCGACTGGCACAATTGGGTATCGAACCTCGCGGTGCCCCCGCGCCGGAAGCCGGCGCCGCAACCGCACCTGGCGGACCGCTGGACGGTAAAACGTTCGTGCTGACCGGCACACTCGACTCGATGAGCCGTGAGCAGGCAGCCGAGCGAATCCGTGCGCTGGGCGGTACGGTGACCGACTCGGTCAGCCGTCGCACCACCGCGCTGATCGTTGGCCGAGAGCCGGGCGATACAAAACTTCGGCGGGCCACGGAACTCGGCATCCCGACGATGGACGAGGCCGCGTTCCTTCAAATGGTCGGTGTGCCGCCCGCCTCGCGTCCGCAGCCCTCTCAGCGCGAGCTGTTCTAGGTCGTTGACATGCCCGGCCATTGCCTCCTCAAGGGCGGAGGCGCCAGTAACGAATCATTGCGGGGTTGCTCCGCTGCTTGCGCGCGAACCTCGGCAACCCGACGCGAGGGGATTCGGCAAAACTTGTTCGAGCGAAATCCGGTCTTCGGGAAAATCCGGCTCGGCCAATGCCCATCGTCGAGCATACGCCGTTGGCCTGTTCGATCGGAGCAGATCGGCATCCCCACTCTCGGTGGCTCGACACACACATGCGCGCGGGCTGCCCACGAGGGCACAGATGCTTGCCGATCCGCCCACCTTGTGGGCCCATAACAAGGCTTCAATCCACTTCGCCGAGACGGTTCAGCTTGGCGCAGGCGCGGAAGCCTCCCTATCATCGCGGATGTGACGGCCGCACCGACGCCCGAAATCAGCATTGTCATCCCCTGCCTCAACGAGTCGGAGACCGTGGGCGCGGTCGTCCGCACCGCCCGGGAAACGCTCGACCGTCACCACATTGCCGGCGAGGTGATCGTCGCCGACAACGGCAGCGAGGACGGCTCCGCGGAGCTGGCGCTGGCGGCAGGTGCGCGAGTCGTTCGCGTGGCCGAACGCGGCTATGGCGCGGCGCTGATGGCCGGCATCGAGCAATCGCGCGCGCCGTTCATTCTGATGGCCGACGCCGATCAGAGCTACGACCTCACCGAGATTCCCCGTTTTCTTGCCCGACTGCGGGAGGGTTGGGAGCTGGTCCAGGGCTGTCGGCTGCCCGCCGGTGGCGGTCGCATTGAGCGCGGCGCGATGCCGTGGCTGCACCGCCATCTGGGCAATCCGGCGATCTCTGCGCTGGCGCGGCGATGGTTCCAAGTACCGATTCACGACGTCTACTGCGGCATGCGCGCGTTCACGCGGGCTCTGTACGACCGCCTCGAGCTGCGGTGCATCGGCATGGAGTTCGCAACCGAGATGGTGATCAAGGCGGCGATGGCCCGTGCTCGCCTGTGCGAGCTTCCGATCACGTTGTACCCCGACGGCCGCCGCGTGCGGCGGCCGCACCTGAAAACCTTCCGCGACGGATGGCGGACGTTGCGACTGTTTCTGGTGTCCTCGCCGCGGCGGTTGTTCCTCTGTCCAGGGCTCGCACTGATGCTGACTGGAACGGCCCTCGCTGCGCTCGTCTACGGGCGAGTCCAGGTCGGTCGCATTCGCCCGGACGCGCACTCGTTGCTGATCGGATCGTTGCTGGTCATGCTCGGCTACCAGTCCGTGCTGTTCTCGATGATGACGCGGTTATTTGGCATTCAGGAGGGGTTCCTCCCACCCGACCCGATGCTGGAGCGTTGGCTGCGGCGCATCAACCTCGAACGAGGTCTCGCCATCGGCGCCGCGGCCGGATTGATCGGCGTAGTGTTGATTGCGCTCGCCGTCCGCGGCTGGCTGCGGGTCGGTTTCGGCCAACTCGACTACTCCGCAACGATGCGCGTCGTGATCCCCGGCGCGACGCTGATTGCGCTGGGTACGCAGACGCTTTTCAGCGGCGCGTTCGTCAGCATTCTGGGCATGCGCCGGCGGCGGTGAAGGGAGTTGCACCATCCGCGTCGCCGTGGATCTCGGTCGTCATGCCGGTATTCAACGGGGCGCGCCATCTGTCCGCCGCACTCCACTCGCTTGCCCCCGCGGCCGGGGAGCCGATGGAGATCATCGCGGTGGAGGACGGTTCGACGGACGACTCGCCCCGGCTGCTCGACGAGTGGTCGCGCCGGCTGCCGCTGCGCGTGGTGAGCGGGCCCCGCTCGGGCAACTGGGTCGCCGCGACCCAGCGCGGCCTCGAACTGGCGCGGGGAGAGTGGGTGAGCTTCCTGCACCAGGATGACGCGTGGGCGCCTGGGCGCCTTTCGGCGCTGCGGCAGGCGGCCGCTCGCCATTCGGCGGCCGGCTGGATCGTGCATGCGGCGCGCTTCGTGGATGATGCCGGCCGCCCACTGGGCCGCTGGCGCTGCCCGTTCCCGGCGGACCGCCCGCTCTCCGCGCCGGGCTCGCTGCGCCGACTTGCGATGCAGAACCCGATTCCGCTGCCCGGAGTCTGTGCGCGCCGCACGCTGCTCGAACAGGTCGGGCCGATGGATGACACCTTGTGGTATCTCGCCGACTGGGATCTCTGGATCCGGCTCGCGGCCGCGGCACCGATGGTATACCTCGACGCCCCGCTTGCTGATTTCCGCATTCATCCGGCCTCCCAGTCGTCCGTGCGCACCCGCGACGCGGACGACGTGGAGCGGCAGTTCCTTCGGGTTCAGTCCCGTCTCCGAGAGTTGGCGCCCACCTCGGGGGTTTCCGCGGCTTGGCTCGACCGCGTGGCTCCGCTCTCCCGGGCCGCCTATCGGTGTCTGCTGGCGCTGGCGCACCGCCAGAGGGTACCGTGGGCACGCCTGCTGACGACGGCCGCACACGCAGGACCGCTGAATTGTGCGCGATATATCGTCTGGTCACGAGTGTTCGACCGCGCGCTGGCACGGCGACGTGCCCGCGCGACGCCGGCGAGTCACGAAGGGGCGGTATGAAAGTCTCGGTGATCATTCCGGTGTGGAACGCGGAGCGCTGGCTGCCCGAGTTGCTGGCCGCGATCTTGTCCCAGCAACCCGCCCCGCCCGAGGAGGTGATTCTGGTCGACTCGATGTCGCGCGATCGCACGCTGGAGATTGCGCGGCGGTTTGAGCGCGTGCGCACGCTGCCGATCACAAAGTTTCGGCACGGCCGCGCTCGCAACCTCGGCGCCCGCGAGGCCATCGGCGAACTGCTGGTGTTTCTGACGCAGGACGCGCTGCCCGCCAATGGCCGCTGGCTCGATCGATTGATCGCACCGTTCGAGGATCCGACCGTCGCGGCGGCCTATTCGAGGTGGCTGCCCCGCGGCCCGGTGGATCCGGTCGAGGCGTTTCAGATCGCGTTTCACTTTCCGCCCGGCCCGCCGGTCGTGCGCCGTGCGCAGCCGGGCCAACCGTTGGACCTGACCGCGGTCTTCTTTTCCAATGTCAGCTCCGCAGTGCGGCGCTCCGCCTGGCAGGCACATCCGTTCGACGAAAACCTGCTGATGTGCGAGGACCAGCAGCTCTCGCGTGATCTGCTGCGGGAAGGACATGCGATCGTTTACGCGGCCGACTCGATCGTGCTGCATTCCCACCACTACACCCTCTCGCAAACCTTCCGCCGCTATTTCGACAGCGCGTTTGCGCTCCGCCAGGTGTTTGACGGCCACACGCTCGGCGACAGTGTCCGAGCCGGCCGTCGATATCTGAGAATGGAGGCGCGGCACATGTTGCGTCAGTCGGTGCGCTGGTGGCCGTACTACGCCGCATACAACGCGGCACGGGCGCTCGGGACGATCCTCGGCCATCGCGCCGACCGCCTGCCGCGCTCGTGGGTGCGTCGGCTCAGTTACCATCCCGGCTATTGGGTTTGAACACGACCGGCACGTAGAACGATCGGGCCACGGGCCCGTCCTGCGCGGCCGTATCACGCTTGCGGCGATGATCGGCAGCCGGAGGCGCCCGGTTGTCCAGCAAGATGTCACGATGACTGTGCGCCGGCGTCGCAGCCGGGCGGGCACCCGGTCCTTCAATGCGCCAAACCTGGCCCCCATGCCCGGCACAGAAATGCATTCGAAGCCCCGCCCCACGGCTCACCGGCGCGCGAGTGCCGCCCGTCCGTCGTGCCCAGCCAGCGGGGGTCGTCGCGGCGCGGGTAAAACCGCGCTTTCCAACCTCGAAGGACGTCCGTTCCGCAGACGCCGCAGTCCAACCGCGTCCGGAACCTGGATCAGCGGAAGCAAGCCACCGGAGGGGGAGCCGCGCGCCCGGAGAACACTCGCAAAAAAGGCGGCGGGACCGGCACACCACTAGTTCGGCGGTGAGCTGAACTTGGCCAGCTCCCGACGCAGACGGTCAACGGACCACCACTCTGGATGCACAATCACCCGGTAACGCAAACGCCACCGCTGCCCCGGCGCGTACGTTCGGGGACCCGCGAACAGGAATCCCGGACCGGACAGGCCGTACCGCTTCTTGGAATCAAGCCGCAAAAACCACGGTACCGGGGAACCGGGGTTATCGGGATGGTCGAGCATCGCAATCCCCGCCGGCCTTCCGTCTGCGCGCATCTGAAAATCCACCGCGAGCGCTGGTTCACCGTGAATCGCCAGATCAGTTCGGTTGCGATCATCCACCGCGTGCCAGTCCGTCGTGTCCGCAGAGATGCGACAGAGCAGCCCCGCATACCCCCCCGCGGTGCGAGCCGGATTGACCGGCGAGGCCGCCAGCTCGATGGGCATCTCGCCGACGGTGAACTCCGCTTCCCAATCGAGCGCCCAGCTGCCATCGGTCGCTGGCGCCCCGAACTGCAGACGTCGGCGTTCGCTCAGCACCGCCGGGGCACCGACGCCGGGCCGGTAGGCGACCTCCATCGTCACAACCGCGGAAGCGTCCGGTCTGCGCTCAAGCACCACATTGGTCCAAGTGGTACGGCCGGCAGCTAGCCCGCTGGCGCGGTCCTCTTCCCAGTAGTTCACGCCGTTAATGAATTTCCACGAGAACCACAAACCGAGGTGCCACGGGTGGTCCGGCGGTCGAAGCGCCGTCAACGGCGAGCCGCCACCGACGCTCAACGGATGAAGGAACGGCTTGGTCGCGCTGGCGCCGTAGTGAAAGCCCCAGAGCACCGCGCCGCTTCCGATGTCGTACAGCTCGAGCTTTCCCGGCTCCTCTTTCCAGGTCCAGGGGGCAGCGAGCGCCGCGCGGTACAGCGCGGCAGCAAGACAGATTTCAAGAGCGGGCGGCCACGGGCGCATAGTCTTCCTCGGAGGGTTCCTGCACGGTCTGAAGGAGCCGTTCAATCAGTTTCATCGGGGTGATGCCTTCGCTGTCCGCGGTGAAGTTAGTGAAGATGCGATGGCGCAACACCGGCAGCGCGGCGGCGCGCACGTCGCGGCAGCTTACATGGATCCGGCCCTCCAACACCGCTCGCGCTTTTGCCGCCAGCACCAGGTACTGGCAGGCGCGGGGGCCGGCACCGACGGTGACGTATTGGCGGATGAAGTCCGGCGCCCGATCGGAGGTCGGACGAGTCGCCCGCACGAGCCGCACCGCGAACTTCACCACATGCTCCGAGACCGGCACCTTGCGCACGACCTCCTGCAGCTTCAGCACTTCGTCCCGTCCGAGCACCTTCGCGGGCTGCACGGCGCTGGCGATGGTGGTGGTGCGGACGATCTGCTCCTCTTCCTCCTCCGCGGGGTAGTCGACCCAGATGTTGAACATGAAGCGGTCCAGCTGCGCCTCGGGCAGCGGATAGGTGCCCTCCTGTTCGATTGGGTTTTGCGTGGCGAGAACGAAGAACGGTTCCTCCAGCGGATAGGTCCGGTTGCCAACCGTCACGCGATGCTCCTGCATCGCTTCGAGCAGGGCGGCCTGTGTCTTCGGCGGAGTGCGATTGATTTCGTCGGCAAGAAGGATGTTGCAGAACACCGGCCCGGGGACGAAGCGAAACTCCTTCTCGCCGGTCTCGCGGTTGGTGTCGAGCACGTCGGTGCCGGTGATGTCGGTCGGCATCAGGTCGGGTGTGAACTGAATCCGCTTGAACTTGAGGTCGAGCACGTCGGCGATCGTGCGGATCATCAGCGTCTTCGCCATGCCGGGCAGGCCGACCAGCAGCGCGTGCCCCCGAGCGATCATCGCCATCAGGATCTCCTCCAGCACCCGCTGCTGGCCCACAATCACTTTCGCGACCTCGGCCCGAATCGCGGCGGTGCGGCGGCTCATTTCGGAGACCAGGCGCACCTCCTCTTCGGTGGCCGGCGCAGCAGGCGGCGGCTGCCATCGTGGCGCGGCGGGTGGCTCGACCACCACCGGACGCGCGGGCGCGGCACCGGTCTCCGCGCTGAACCGGAAACGGGTCTCGCCGACCGCGATCAGGTCGCCATCGTTCAACGGCCGTTCGGTGACCGGCTCGCCATTGACCTCGGTACCGTTCGCGCTCTCCAGATCGCGGATGACCCACCGCTCCCCGTGCTGCTCGATCCGCGCATGGAGGGTGGACACCGCCAGGTCGTCCGGCAGCCGCAGATCACAGAGGTCACCGCGGCCAATTACGAGCCCGCGCGGCTTCAGCGCATGTGTTTCTCCCGCCCGCGGACCGTTGACAATGATAATGCTGGCCATCTCGTGCTACCTCCGGCTCGGCGGCAACTGGATCTCGCCGAGATCTCGCACTGAATCCATCACGCGGACGCCCTGCAGCACCGGCACGAACGCATGCCGCAGTACGCCCTTCGTCTCGCCGGGCCCGACCTCCTGCCGCAGCAGCTCCCGCGTGCGCACAAGATGCCAGCCGGGTCCGACCTCCTCGAAAAACGCCAGTTTGAGGCTCCGGATCTGGATATCGGTGCGGACGCTGGCGTCCTGCAGCGTAATCGGCCGCGTGCGGACCTCCTGCAACACCGCTGCCGCGCGCCCGCCCCGGCCGCCCACGCCCTCGCAGCGATGGATCACTTTCGTGTCGAAAAACGGCACCGAGCGGTCCACCGTCTCGCGGATCGCCCGTCGGTCGGCCTCGCCGAGCGAGTCGGGGTCCCGGGAGAGCAGCAGCCCTTCCGCAAACCAGTCGTCGAACACCAACATGAGGTCGTAGCGGTCGGTGGGAAGGCCGGCAAATTCGGCGCTGCGAGCGTCCGTCCCGAGACGGCCGAGATAGGCGCGTTCGCGGGAGAGCCCGGGCACCGCGATCGCCGCCCTCAGCGGCGGGGCGGTGGCGGGCAGGCGCAGCACAATTCCGCCGCCCGCAGAGGGATCGGGCGCGGTGTAGAGGCGGGTGGATTGCTTCGTGCCGGTGACCGGCCCCCCCGTCACGAGCGCCGCATCCGCGAGCGCCACCACGGCGGCACGCTGCAGCAGCGGCCAACACCGTTTCATCGCGCCATCTCCCGCCGCCGCGGCCCGCCTCCGCCACCGGCGGAAGAGAACCGCCGCTCGATTTCTTTGGCCAGCTCGTCCAGCTCCGCGCGGCGATCGAGCCGGATCAAGCACTGGCGTTCCATTTCCATCGCGCGTGCCAGCTGGCTGTTCATGTCCACCAGCTGCCGGTACGTCCGCAGAATTCGCAGCGCGCGGGTCGTGTCGCCGACGGCGATCCAAAACGCCGCCTCCGCGAGCGGCTGGTCTCCGTCGAGCCGGCTCAGTGGGAACTCCAGTTCCCACTGGCGCAGCACCGCGTACGCCTCGTCCCAGGCGGCCTGGCGAATCAGATTGTCCACCGTGACCAGGTTTTGCCCCTCGCGGACCGCCGCGGTGCGCCAGTCACCGCCCAGCCGCGCGGCAAGAGAACGGTGCGCATCGGCCTCGCGGCGCACCGTCGCCAGCTGCGCGGCAGTTTTCTGAAGCGCGCGGTAGCGGTCCTGCGCGGCCGCGTACGCGCGGGCAGCCGCGTCACGGTTGAGCGCCAACCGCTCCACGTCGCCAGCGGCGACCGCCACCCGCACCGCCAGCTCACCCTCCAGCGGCAGCGCCGCCGCCTCGCGCGCGAGCGCACGCGCCTCGTCCAGACGGCCAAGGTCGAAGGCAAGCACCCGAACCCGCTCAACCATCCAGTGGATCCGCCGAGCACTGTGGGTCTCCTCGCGCGCCGCCTGCTCCATCCAGCCGAGCGCTGCAACCGCGTTGGTCCGCCGGACCGACTCGACGTACAGATCTTCCACCCTCCAGCGCCGCTCCGGCGGCTGACGCTGCAGATCAGCCCGCGAACGCGTGAGGATCAGTTCGGGCACCCGCGTCGGGGCGTACAGTTCCAGCGCATCGAACAGGGTCGACCACATGTTCGCGGACCAGTCGGCACAGGGACGGCGGTCGGCGGGGCCGGCCAGTAGCCGCGTCTCAAACGCATCGCGGACGAGCTGGCGGTCTTCCGCTTCGTTCATCGAAAGTCGCCGGGGGTACCACGGCAGCTGCACCTCGCGTGACGCGGTGCTCACCGCGCGGCCGCGTGACACTCGCAGCGTCACCTTGTGCGGCTCCTCGTCCTCCCAGAACCACAGCGGCGCGGCCAGCGCAACCGTTGAGCGGCCGTCGAACGTCCATTCGACCGCAAGGTCGGCCGGCAGCGGAGCGGGCGCCACGGCACGGAAACGGAAGATGTTCAGGGGCTTCTCGGCAGTCCAGACATACGCGGCGGGTTCAGCCTCCCAAAGCGCCAAGGGCGTGCCGTCACGGAGGGTGCCCTCCAGCAGGCGCGCGGCACCGGAACGCAGCCATGCGCCCGCCGGAATGGTCACCGGCAGCGCCGCGTCAGAGGCACCCGGCGCCCGCCAGCAGAGGTGTGCCTCCTGAGGACCGTCGATTTCGTAGTGCAGATATTCGATCGAGTGGAGGCCGCGGTCCAGGTGCACCCACTCGCCGTACTCACCCTTTGCGCTTTCGCGGCGGACGTGACGGCCGGATACCTTGATGATCGACCGGCCGTTCAGGCGAACCTCGCAGGCCTCGTCAAACACACTGCACAGCTGATAGCGGCCCGGCGTCTGGATATCGAGCCAGCCGGTGTACCACGACACGTAGTGATCGTCCGGTCCGAGTCGGTTCTCGGCCTGCCCCAGAATCGGTACCACCGCCATCCGCGAGCGCCGGCCGGCCGGCGTCTCGCGGCCGATCGCCTCCGCGTCGTTGAGGGTCGGCGACGCGCCCGCGGCAGCGGTGTACATCAGCAACGAGGGTTTGAGATGCCGCACCGCCGCAGAAAAGCTCTCCGCCTTCGGCACGGACTGCAAATAGAGCTCCACGGGGCCCGCCGCATCCGTGGGCGCCTCGAACACGATGCCCAGTCCCTCGCGGGGGTTGTGCCAGATCACGCCGGCGCCGAGCGGACGGCCGTTTCGATCCCGGGCGTCCACGCGCACCGCCGGCGCCGGCAGCACCCCGCCATCGGGGATGATCGCCACCACGCCCGCCTCGGGCTTGGAAGGCGGTTGGACAATTTCGACCCGTACCCGATGCGTCGCCGCGCTGACGACCCACCCGCTCGGCGCGGCAGCGTTCGTGGTCAGCAGCTTCGCCATCAACATCGAGGCTACGACGATCGGCCGCCGCACAGGGCGGTGACGCTGCACACGGCGGTCGGTCACGGGGTCCCCTCACTCAGCGAACGAAAGTACTCTGCAACAAGGTCGCGATAGGCCGGCGGCGCAGCATCGGCCGCGGTCGCCTCGTCCGCGCCCATCGGCGGCGGCGCGGCCGCCGGCTGCGGCACGGGCGTGTACAGACCACCGTCCAGTTCTGCGCGCGTGCGGGCCAGGGCTTCGACCGCCCGGCGTTGAAACTCCCGGACTTCGCGGATTGGCGCCCCACGCCGCAATGCGTCTTCCGCCTGCTGCATCGCACGCACCGCGTCTTCGAGCGAACCGGTGCGAACGTGCGCGAGCGAGGCCTTCGCATACAACGCTTCGGCCTGCCGGCGCAGCATCGCCTGCAGCCCCAGCTCGGAACGCGCAGAGGTCTTCGCGTCCTCCCGACGACCGGTGCCGGCCATGCCCAACCGATCGCTATAGCCGGAACCCTTGCCGCCGCCGGTCGCTTTCGCCTCCGCATGGCCCTCCTCCTGCACCTGGCCCGACTGCGGCGAGTCCTGCGTGCGCCGGGCCTCGATGTTCCTGTCCCCCTCGTGAATCTTGCCCGAGCCGGCCACCGTCTCACCATCCGACATGCCCTGCCGGCCCACGATGGAGCGGCCATCCTGGTCCTTGTGGTCGGGCCGCTCGTTGCCGGATTTCCCCTTCGCGCTGAAGTTCGCAAACTCGCCCTCCGCGATGCCCCAGCCGGCGGGCATGTCCGCGGAACCTTGGTTCGTCGCCGAATCGTCGGCGCGACTCATGATGTCTTCTTCCTGCTCCAGCAGATCGCCGATAATGTCCTCGATCTCGCTCGCGAGGGGAATGACCGGAATCTGGGGCAGTTCCTGCTGGTCGAAGTTCTCGGTGTTGCGCTTCACCGCGTCAGGTTGCGAGACCAGCCACATCTCCATGTCGTCGAGCCGTTCGGTGGCGGTCTCGAGCGCTTCGAGAATCCAATCCTCCTTTTGCAACCCCAGCTCGGTCGCGGCGGTAGACTCGGAGCCGGGCACCTGAGCAACTTCCTCATAAATTTGGTACACGTCGGCGACCAGATCGTTGCCGACCGGCAGTTCCGGAAAGATGTGGAGGTCCGTCGCGATTTTCAGCAAAGCTTCCGCCATGTTCGTCTTCAGTTCGCCGAGCTCCTCGAGGAACTCCTCCATATCGCGGTCGGCGCGATCTTTCTGCTGTTCGGTCTGCCGAATCGCCTCGACCACTTTCCCCTGCACTTCCGCGAGCCGTTTCATCGCCTCTCGCGCGGACTCGACCACCTCGCGCAGCGCGGTTTCCCGCTGCTGCGCCTCCGTCGCGCGCCACTGGTTGAGCAGGGCCTGGAACTCACGAAGATGCGCCAACGCCTGTTCCTGCAGCGGGAGCGCGGCGCTCGGTGTGCCAGACTCGAGGTGTCCGGCCGCGGCCAGCATGGTGCGTGCGACCTGCCGGCGCTCGCATTCGTCCGCCACCTGCGCCACGCGCCGCGCAAACTCCGCCTCGATCTTGGCAAGTTCGGTGGCCTCCCGCCGCGCCGCCCCCACAAACTCCACAGTGTCCTCCGCGAGGCGGTCCTGCCGCGTCACCAGCGCGCGCGGCGGCGGGGCGGTGGTCAGCCCGCGCGTTGCGGCCAGCACCTCACCCTGCGCCTGCACCAGCCCGTCCAGCATGGTCAGCAGACCAGTCGCGGCGCGGTGTGCGGCGACCCGCTCCGCACCCTGTTCGGCGGCGGTCAATGCGCGCAGAATCGCGCTCTGAACCGCGACCGCCCGCGCGGCGAGTCGCGGCCGCTCCGCGTCCGCCGCTCGCGGCACCCGCGCGGCCAGCCCGATCGCCTCGCGCATCGGCCCCGCGTGAAGATCGCGCACGATCGCCGCCATCGCGCCGAGCGGTCGCGACGGATCCGCCAGCAGTGACTCTGCGATCTGGAAAATCTCCCGCTGCACCGCCTCCACTTTTGCCCAGCCCGACGCTTCCGGGCCAGACGCATTCGCGAGCGCGCGGCTGGTTTCGAGATTGCCCCGCTGCAGCTCTACGATCCGGCCGAGGGACGCCGCTACGGCGGAGGCGCGCTGCAAGCTCTCCGCGACGGTGCCGGTGGGCACAAAGAACGCGTCGAACACAATCGGCGCAGAGACGCTGCGCGGACGATCCCCTGCGAGCGGATGGGTGTCCCACGCCGCAATCCGATACACCAGTGGCCGGCCCGGCTCGGGGCGGGGGGCATCGTCCGGTGTCCAGCTCTGCTCGAACTCGGGCGCGCCCGAGCCGTTCCACTGCGCGACCACACGAGCAGGCGCGGCCGTCTCCGCAGCGGTCAGTTGTTCCAGCTGAACCCGCGCCACACCGCTGTCGTCATGAACGCGGAACTGAATGCGCGGCCGGGCGCCGGCATCCAACCGCACGCGGCCGGCGGGCGCGATCAACTCAATCACCGGAGGCGGGTCGGGCTGAATGTCCACCTGCACGGTCGTGGTGGCGCGGAACCCGTCGGAGTCCCGAATCGCGACGGTGATCGGTCCCCCCGCTGGCATCGAACCGGCCCAGCGGCGCCCGCCGGCCTGCACCTCCATCGAGTTGGTCGCCAGCGGCCCGACCAGCTCCGCAGCGGCCATCGGGCGGTTCGCCTCCGCGCTGACCACCAGCGTTGCACCCTCCGGCGCAATGACACGTTCCGCGAGTGCGTTCCACTCCCGCGGTTCCATTCGCCGCCAGGCGGGCGGCTCGACCCGCACGGCCAGCCGCATCAACGCGGGGGGCGGCAGCGCGACGATGCGATGGGCCGGCGTCACCGCATCGCCGGCAAGAAAACGGTAGGCAAGGTCGGCGGTCACTCTCGGAATGAGGTGTTCGAACGCCGCTTCGCCGGTCGCCGGTACGCGTCCCACCTCGATCCGGCGCCGACGGTCATCGGCCGGCGAGAGATCGAGACGAACCGGAACGCCGGCGCGCCCGCGCACCCGCACGGCCAGACGCAGCGGTTCCCCAACCAACGCCCGTGCGTCGCCGGGCGACACCTCGAGGATCGTCGCCAGCGTCGCCGCGGGGCGATCCGCCCAGGGGCTCAGCACGCGGAGCGCTGCGTTCACCCAGGCGGCCCCGCCCCACCAGCGTCCCGCTCCCATCACCGCCAGTGCCAGCGCGAGCGCTCCGACCGCGGCACGGAATTCAGTGGGATCACCCAGCCGTCGCGGCGGGATGCGATGCAACGCGGGCGGCGGCTCGCGAAGGTAGGCGAAAATCATCGCATCCGGACTGTCGAGCCGCGCCAACTGGACCCGGTTGATGAGTCGATTGTCCAGCTCGGGGCAGGCGCGCTCGATCCGCGCGGCGATCGCGTCGGGCACCAGCGGCGCGCCGAGACGCCGCACCACCGCCGCGACGCCGGCAGCCCCGACCGCGGCGACCACCGCAAAACCGCCCCAGCGGCCGGCCGGGCCGTAGCGCAACCAGAGATCGCCGGCCGCCAGCAGCGCCAACGCCGTCGCCGTCCCGCCGATCACCATCGCGCCCAGCCGGGTCGCCGCCCGCGCACGCATCCGTCGGCCCAACCACAGCAACTCTCGCACGGTGTCGGACGCAGGGCTCATCACCGTCGCGCTCCTCCGCCCCGCACTGGACCCAGAGGTTCCAGAACGACGTCATCGACGAAAAGATCGCCCTCCCGTCCGCCGATCGCGACCACGTGCACGATGACAAACCGAATCGTGTTGTAGATGTCGCCCTGCAGATCCGACCTCAATTCGCCCGGGATTTCCATGCTCGCCGTGGACCATGCCCGACCGACGCCGCCCATGTCCCCCGCCTTTTGCGGCCCGAAGTAGAGCTGCACGAACTTGTAGCACTTGCGCAGTTCTGAAAAGTCGGGACGTTCATGCGGCCGGATACCGGGCTTCCACCGATAACCTTCCAGAAGGATCCGGCAGTCCGGGCCGGTGGAACGTGCTGCAGCGGAGAACCGGTAGCGCACGGCCGGGTCGAAGGGGATCGGCTCGCTGTCCGCCCGCACCCCTTGATTGATCGCGAGGTCGCGTGTTTTGACGTGGAGCCGGAGCACATTTCGCCGCCCCGCATCCTCCGAGATCACCGACACCAGCTGGCGGTTTTCGGCATACCAGCTTTCTCCGGGCAGATCATAGTGAGTGCGCCATCCTTTCAGCGGCTCGCCCGGCGCGTCAAAACTGCCGTTGAATACCAGGTTCGTGCGCGCGAACGTGGCAACCGCCGTCAATCCGAGGATGGCGGGCATCCATCGCACAAGGCCGCTCACATTCTGCGCCTCCTTGTGGTCCGTATCCGTTCCCAATCCTAACGTTCGCAGTCCTCGCGCGCCAGCGCGCGCCATGCTGGCGCAGGACGCGAAGCCGGTGGTGCGGTCAGCGCGCGCCGAACGACGCCCCGCGGCCGGCCACCTCGGCGAGAACCCGTTCATATCGGGCGACGATCGCCGGCCACGCGAACTGCTGCCGAGCCCGTGTCGCCGCCGCACGGCCCAGCTCCGCTCGTCGCACCCGATCCGCGAGTAGTTCAAGAACCCGCATCGCGAACCCCGGCCAGTCGCCCGGCTCCACCAGCAGGCCCGTGCGACCATCCTCGACCGCATCGGGAATACCGCCCACGCGCGTCGCGACGGCGGGGACCGACGCCAGTGCCGCCTCGAGGAACACAATGCCAAACCCTTCCACGTCGTACGGCAGATCCAGCGCCGGCAACACAAACAGGTCCGCCCGGCGGTACAGTGCCACCAGCTCTTCGTCCGATACCGCCCCCAGCAGCACCACGTGGTCGGTCAACCCCAGTCGGCGCACTGCCGACTCAATCCTCGCGCGCATGCCCTCCCCGGCATGCACCAGCGACTGCCGGGCATCGTCCCCCGCAACCACCAACAGGACGCTCGGTCGCCAGCGGATGAGCGTGGGCATCACCTGCTCCACCAATTCCAGAACACCCTTTCGGCGGACGAGCCGGCCTACGCTCAGCAGTATGTCGCGACCCGGCCACCGTTCGTCGGGCGGGAGGGCCGCCGCGAGCCGCTCAAAGCGCTCCACATCGACGCCGGGCGGGATGACCGTACAGTTGGCCTCGAGGACCCGATGCCGGCGCAACCGTTGCGCCGATGCGCGGCTGATCGGCAGCACGCGCGCCGCGCGCCGGAACCACCATCCCACCGCCTCACGCCGCCACCATCCCTTCAGCGCCAGCTCGCTCCCATACGCCGGCACCACATACGGTGCGCCAAGAAGGCGGGCGACCGCCCAAGCCGCTGGCGCGGCCGCAACGCTGCCGCAGAGAATCACCTCGGCATGATGGCGCCGTGCCCACTGGACACCGTGGCGAACCGCCGCCAGTTCGAACCACGCCAGCCCAGGTCGATGCGCCCGCTCCACATGGGGCTCGCACGGAGCTTCCATCGAACAGCCAGTGACCAGATGCACGTGGTGGCCCCGGGCGAGCAAACCCCGGTGGAGGTGGCTGACCATCTCTTCGATGCCACCCCGCGCCGGCGGATAGTTCCAGCTCAGGAAAAGAATCCTCAGCGGATCTGCCGGGGGTGCCGGACCTCCCTCTGCGATGACCACTTCTTCGCTTCGTCCCTTTGGTAACCGCCGAGGCGTGGGTAGCTGGGAAGTTATGAGGGCTCTTTGACGACCAGCGGCCGGCCCTGCATCGCGCTCGAGAACAAGTAGGTGCGAACCTCTCGAACTTCATCGCGCACATCACGAATCCAGCCGCTCACCTCTTCAAAACGCTTGTTGACCTCTTCGAAGCGCTTGTTCACCTCTTCGAAGCGCTTGTTCACCTCTTCAAAGCGCTTGTCGATTTCCTCGAATCGTCGGTCAATGTCTTCGAACCGGCGATTCATGTCGTCAAAGCGCTGATCAATCAGTTCAAATCGGCGCTCGAACTGGTCCAAACGCCCCCGAATCACCGTCACCTCTGCGGTGAGGTGTACAATCGCCTCGCGCATGTGGGTGAGCTCCGGCAGCAGCGCGGCCTTGATGGCGTCGACCAGTTCCTCTTTCATCCTTGCCCACTCTACCGGAGCGAGAGCGGCCGCTCAAGTAGGCGCTACCGCTCCTGGTGAGACGCTAGCCCTCCAGAGAGATCAGCATGGGCTCCTCGATCGCCTCGACGATCCAACGCATAAACCGCGCACCGTCGGCACCGTCGATCAACCGATGGTCGTAGGAGAGCGACAACGGCAACATCATGCGCGGTCGGCACACGCTCTCCGGACCGCTCCACACGTTTTCCATCGCCGACCGGCCGACGCCGAGAATTGCGACTTCGGGCGCATTGATGATCGGCGTGAAGAAGGAACCGCCGATCGCGCCCAGGTTGGTCACCGTGAACGTGCCACCCTGCAGCTCGTCCGGCGAAAGCTTACCCTCGCGTGCGCGCTGGGCCAACGAGGTCAGTTCGATCGAGATCT
This sequence comes from Kiritimatiellia bacterium, assembly GCA_026417735.1. NCBI lineage: Bacteria > Pseudomonadati > Kiritimatiellota > Kiritimatiellia > Kiritimatiellia bacterium. Next base: position 39,630 of record JAOACR010000019.1, on the reverse strand, counting down.
GTATGATGTTTTTCCGGTCCACATCGCGGACCACCGGCACCAAGAGTCCGCGGGGAGTATCCACCGCGACGCCGATGTGGACGTATTTCTTGTAAATGATGGCGCGGCCGGGCATGTCCACGCTCGCATTGAACTTCGGGTGCACTTTCAGTGCGGCCGCAACAATTTTCAGCAGGATCGCGGTGAGCGTCAGCCGGCCGCCCGCCGCTTCCGCCCGCGGCGCAAACCGCTTGCGCAGCGCCTCCAGCTCGGTGATGTCCGCCTTGTCGTGCTGCGTGACGTGGGGGATCGTTGCCCATGCCCGGCTCAGGTGTTCCGCGGTGATCGTGCGGATGGTGGACATGCTCTCCCGCTCGACCGGTCCCCATCGCGTAAAGTCCGGCAGAGGTTCGGCTTCGAGCGCACAGTGCGTACGAACCGCGCGGCCGGTGTTGATCTGGCGCGCATGCCGTTTCACGTCCTCGATCGTGATCCGGCCGCCCGCGCCGCTTCCCTTCACCGCGGAGATATCCACGCCGATTTCGCGCGCAAAACGGCGCACTGAGGGAGCCGCCGGCACCGGCACTCCCGCACGAGCGGCCGCAGGCGGCGGCTCCACCGCGGGCTCGGGTGCGGCCACGGCCGCCCGCGCCGGGGGCGCGGGAGCGGGGGGAGGCGCCGCGCTCGGCGCCGGGCGGACGGTGGGCGCCCCATCGCCGGTGGCCCACCGCAGCACCGCCCCACCCACCACCACGGTTTCACCCGCCCGTACCAGCCACTCGGCGATCCGACCTGCGCGCGGCGAGGGTACCTCGACCGTCGCCTTGCCGGTCTCGATTTCCAGCAGCGGCTGTCCCTCGCGCACCTCCGCGCCCGCCTCCGCCAGCAGTTTCACGATCGTTCCACGCTCAACGTTCTCCCCCAGCGCTGGCAAGGGGAACGTGGTCTCGGCCACCCCTTCCGCTCGGGACGGAGCCTCGCGCGGCTCCGTGGGCACCACGGGTGACTGCACCGCGTCCCCGCCCTCGCCTGCCCATTCGAAGACCGGCTGGCCGACGGTCACCTTCGTGCCCGGGCTGACCAGCAGCCGCCCAATCCGCCCCGCGCGCGGCGCGGGCACTTCGACGGTCGCCTTGCCGGTCTCGATTTCGAGCAGCGGCTGCCCCGCGCTAACCGCGTCGCCCGGGTTCACGAGAACTTTCACCAGGTCCCCGCTCTCGACATTTTCACCGAGCGGAGGAATCGCAAACACCTCGCTCATGTCGGCTCCTGCTCGTTCATGTGCCGCCTGCTCGTCTCACGTGCGCCACGGATCGGGCAGATCGTCCCGGATGTCGAACGCCTTCATCGCGTCGGTCACGCGCACCGCAGGCACCGCGCCCTGTCGCGCCAGCGCGGCGAGCGCGGCGACTGCGATGTGGCCGGCGTCCACCTCGAAGTGCCGCCGCAGCGCCTCGCGCCCGTCGCTGCGGCCGAACCCGTCGGTGCCCAGCGTCTGCCACGGCGCCGGCACATAGCGGGCGATCATGTCGGGCAACACTTTCATGTAGTCCGATGCGGCCACGACGGGCGCGTTGCCTGCCAGCTGCGCCGCCACAAAGGGCACGCGCGGCGGTTCCGTCGGATGCAGGCGATTCCAGCGGTCACACTCGACCGCGTCGCGGTGCAAGCGCTTGTAGGAAGTCACCGACCAGACCTCTGAAGCGACGCCCGCGTGCTCCGCAAGCCAGTCCGCCGCGCGCGTCACCTCGTTGAGAATCGCGCCGCTGCCCAGCAGCCGCACCGCCGGCGCACGCCCCTGCGGCGCAGCGCGGAACCGGTACAGCCCCCGCAAAATCCCCTCCCGGACGCCCTCCGGCATCGGTGGCTGCGGGTAGTTCTCATTCATCACGGTGAGGTAGTAGAAGACGTCCTCCCGCTGCTCGTACATCCGGCGCAGACCATCCTGGATGATTTCGGCCAGCTCATACGCGAACGCCGGATCGTAACACTCGAGATTCGGGACCGGCAGCGCGAGCACGTGGCTGTGACCGTCCTGATGCTGAAGACCCTCGCCGGCCAGCGTGGTGCGTCCGGCGGTCCCGCCGATCAGGAACCCGCGGCAGCGCGAGTCGCCCGCCGCCCAGACAAGGTCGCCGACCCTCTGCATGCCGAACATCGAGTAGAAAATGAAGAACGGGATCATCGGCAACCCGTGGTTCGCGTAGGCGGTGCCGGCCGCAATGAACGACGAAATCGAACCGGCTTCTGTGATGCCCTCCTCGAGGATCTGACCGTCACGCGCCTCGCGGTAGTAGAGCAGGCTCGCCTTGTCCACCGGTTCGTACAGCTGACCCGGGTGCGAGTAAATGCCGCACTGCCGGAACAGAGCCTCCATCCCGAACGTTCGGGCCTCGTCGGGCACGATGGGCACAATGCGCGGTCCGAGTTCCGGGTCGCGCAGCAGCTTCGACAGCAGCCGCACGAACACCATCGTCGTCGAAACGGGCCGCTCGCTGCCGCGCCGGAACTCCTCGATCAGGTCGTCCGGCGGTGCGCGCAGCGAGACCATCGTGGGACGGCGCGCGGGGAGAAAACCGCCGAGGGCAGCCCGGCGCTCCAGCAGATAGCGGATCTCGGGACTGTCCTCGGACGGCCGGTAAAACGGAACCTTCGCAACCTCATCGTCGCTGATCGGGATGCCGAAGCGGTTGCGGAACTCGCGCAGTTCGTCCTCGTTCAGCTTTTTCTGCTGATGTGTGATGTTGCGGCCCTCGCCGGCCTCGCCCAGACCGTAGCCCTTGATCGTCTTTGCGAGAATCACCGTCGGGGCCCCGCGGTGCGCGACCGCCGCCGCATACGCGGCGTACACCTTCTCCGGGTCATGGCCACCGCGACGCAGCCGTTGCAACTGCTCATCCGACATCCCTTTTACCATCTCCAGCAGCCGCGGATCCGCGCCAAAGAAGTGCCGCCGGATGTACGCACCGCCCTCGACCACGTACTTCTGATACTCGCCGTCCACCACCTCCGTCATCCGGCGCACCAGCACCCCGTCGCGGTCGCGCTCCAGCAGCGGGTCCCAATCGCCGCCCCAGATCACCTTGATCACGTTCCAGCCCGCACCGCGGAACGCGGCTTCGAGCTCCTGGATCACCTTGCCGTTGCCGCGGACCGGCCCGTCCAGCCGCTGCAGATTGCAGTTGATCACGAAGATCAGGTTGTCCAGATGCTCGCGGGCGGCCAGCGTGATCGCGCCGAGCGTCTCGGGCTCGTCCGTTTCTCCATCACCGAGGAACGCCCAGACCTTCTGGTCGGTGGGCGGCCGCAGCCCCCGGTCTTCGAGATAGCGAATGAACCGGGCCTGATAGATCGCCATGATGGGCCCCAGGCCCATCGAGACGGTCGGAAACTGCCAGAAGTCCGGCATCAGCCAGGGGTGCGGATAGGAAGCCAGCCCCGGCGTCGCGTGCAGCTCGTGCCGGAAGTTCGCCAACTGCTCCGCGGTCAGCCGCCCCTCGAGAAATGCGCGCGCATAGATGCCCGGCGACGCGTGTCCCTGCACGTAGATCAGGTCGCCAGGATGATCGCCGTGGGGCGCCCGAAAGAAGTGATTGAAGCCGACCTCGTAGAGCGTCGCCGCACTCGCGTACGTGGAGATATGGCCGCCGATGCCCTCCTCCTCGCGGTTCGCTCGCACCACCATCGCCATCGCGTTCCAGCGCACCAGACTCTTGATCCGCCGCTCGATCTCACGGTTGCCGGGGTACGGTGGCTGCTCCGATCGCGGGATGGTGTTGATGTAGGGCGTGTTCGCAGTGAACGGCAGCCGAAGGCCGCGCTCGTGCGCGCGCATCGACAACTCGCGCAGCAGCCGGACCGCCCGGGCCGGCCCCGCCCGCTCGATCACCTCATCCAACGAGGCGAGCCAGTCCTGCGTCTCCTCACGGTCGGCGTCCGTGTCGCGAAATGGTATCTCGTTCATCCGAAGCTCCCGCGCGGGTGCGCGGCCGCGGGAGGGCCGCGATCAAAGCGACACTCTACACCCGCACGGCCGCACCGCAAGCGCCGGCCGCCGTGCGGCGGCCGGCTTGACCGGCACACGGCGCTGCGCCCATCATCCCGCACACTGCCGGCGCGCCGAGGCAGCCCGGCAACGGAGAACGCAGGCATGAACGAGGCACCCCGACATCCGCCGGTCGTCGCGCGGGAGATCCTGCTGCCCTTCATTTTGGTCACTTCGCTGTTCGCACTGTGGGGGTTCGCGAACGACATCACCAACCCGATGGTCGCGGCGTTCAAAAACATTCTTCTCATCAGCAACTTTCAAAGCTCGCTGGTGCAGTTTGCGTTCTATGGCGGCTACTGCGTGATGGCGATTCCGGCGGCGCTGTTCATTAAACGGTTCTCGTACAAGGCAGGTATTTTGATGGGCCTGGCACTCTACTCCGCGGGGTGCTTCCTCTTTGCGCCGGCCGGTTGGCTGATGGCGTTCTGGGCGTTTCTGCTGGCGTACTTCGTCATGACCTGTGGCCTCTCGTTCCTGGAAACCAGCGCGAACCCCTACGTGCTGGCGATGGGCGCGGAGGAAAACGCGACCCGGCGGCTGAACTTTGCACAGGCGTTCAATCCGCTCGGCTCGCTGAGCGGTATGCTCGTCGCCAAGAACATGATCCTGCGCCGGCTGAACCCCGCCACCGAGGCCGAACGCCGGCAGCTTCTGGCCGCGGCCCCGGAAAAGTTCCACGAAATCGCCCAGCACGACCTGGACGTGATCATTGGCCCCTATCTGGGGCTGGGCGTGGTGGTGCTGCTGGTGCTGATTCTGTTCGTCGTCTCCCGGCTGCCGCGAGTCGCCGGCGAGGACCACAAGCAGATTGATTTTCTCGGCACACTGAAGCGGCTGGTGCGCAACGGCCGGTACATCGAGGGTGTCATCGCCCAGGCCTTCTACGTCGGCGTGCAGATCATGTGCTGGACCTTCATCATCCAGTACGCGGAAAACGAGCTGGGGCTGAAGAAAGAAACTGGCCAGTGGTACAACATGATCGCAATGACGATGTTCGTGTCCTTCCGCTTCGTCTGCACCTATCTGCTGAAGTTCTTCAGCCCCGGCGGGTTGCTGCTCTCGCTGGCGATGGGCGGTGGGGCGCTGGTTCTGGGTACGATCTTCCTCAAGGGCATGGCGGGGCTGTACTGTCTGGTCGCAGTGTCCGCGTGCATGTCGCTGATGTTCCCGACGATCTATGGCATCGCGCTGAAGGGCCTCGGGGACGACGCAAAGCTCGGCGCGGCCGGCCTGATCATGGCGATCGGCGGCGGGGCGATCATGCCGCCCCTGCAGGGCTGGATCATGGACCAGAGCCCGCTGAACCTCGGGTTCACGGTCCTCTCAAGCACCCGCACCTCGTTCGTGCTGCCGCTGATCTGCTTCATCGTCATCGCGATCTATGGCTTCCGTACCTCCAAGATCCACGGCCACCACTACGGCTGAACCCGGCGAGGCTTCTCCGCCCGCACCAACAACTGACCCGAGCCGGCAGGTTTGATCTTGCGTTGCGGGCGCGCCAGGTTCCACGACATGGTGAGGCGCCTCTTGCCGCTGCCGGCCGCTTCGACCTCAAGCCCGTCGGAACGGCGCAAGGACGATGGCAGCAGCGATTACGGAGCCGGAAACGGGTGGCCGGCTGGCGTTCGCCGTCGCCCTGGCCGTGCTTCAGCGCCGTGGGTGATGGGCCGCCCCCTTCTCGGTGCCTGGCTGCTGAGCACGGCGTGCGGCGCCGCCGCCCCCCGGGACGAAATCCTCTTCACGGCCGCCGCTAGCAATGCGCAAGCCGCCGCGGAGGCCTGGTCCCGCGCATACCGACAGGTGCGGGGGTGGCTCGCTCACGCGGATCCAACCACCGGCCTGTTCCCGCGCAACCTCCGCGATTCGCCCTACTGGAACGGCCGCGATGCCGCCGCAGATAACTACCCGTTCATGGTGCTCACTGCGGCCATGCTCGGCGACGAGCCACTCCGGCATCGTCTCCTCGAGTTGTTACGCACCGAAGAGCGGCTCACCTCACGCGTCGGCCGCCTGCCGGATGACTGGCTCCTCGCCACGGGCAGCTGGCGGCGTGCCCGGCCGGAGTGGGACAGCCTCGTCTTCGACGGAGCCGAATACGTGAAAGACGGCTTGCTGGCGATCACCGAATGGCTCGGCCCCTCCCCGTGGTCGGAGCGGATGATCGGGATCATCCAGGACATCTGGACGCTCGACACGCCGCTGCGCCCCCAGGGTCCGCTGCCGACCGCGAATCTCGAGGTGCTCGGCGATCTGCTGCAGGCTGGCGCACGGCTCCACCGGTTCACCGGCGACCCGCGCCACCTCGAGTGGGCGATCCGCATCGGCGATCACCTTCTCCTCGGCGATCGCCACCCGGCGCGCACGCCCGGCCGACTCGTGCTGAGCGACCACGGCTGCGAAATCGTCAACGGGCTTTCGGAACTCTACGTCGCCGTCGCACACGCCCGCCCCGACCGCCGGGACGCCTACCGCTCGCCTCTCCGCGAACTGTACGAGACGATCCTCCGGCGGGGCCGCGACACGAACGGCTTCTTCTGGACCTGGATCACCCTTCCCGACGGCCCCCCAAGCGGGCGGCTCACCGATAACTGGGGCTACAACTACGACGGCATCTACACCTTTCAGCTGCTCGAGAACATCCCTGACTGGCGCGACGAGGTCCGACGCGCGCTGCAGAATCTTCCCCGTCTGGCAGGGTACTTCCGCGACATGGACAGCCTCGCCGATTCGATCGAGGGCGCGCTCACACTTTTGCGGCACGAACCCGTGGCGGCCGCCGCCGAGTACGTCGAGCGCGAAATCCGTGCGATGTGGGCACTCCAAAAACCGGATGGCGTCGTCGAGGGCTGGCACGGAGATGGGAACTTCACGCGCACCTCGCTGATGTTCGCACTCTGGAAAACCCAGGGCGCCCGGCTGATCCCCTGGCGTGAGGACTTGCAGCTGGGCGCCGCCCGCGACGGACAGCGTCTACTGTTGCATCTTGCCGCCCGTCAGGCGTGGCGCGGGCGGCTGCTCTTCGACACACCCCGGCATCGCGAGCTGATGCGCCTGCCGCTCGACTACCCGCGCATCAACCAGTTCCCCGAATGGTTCACCGTTGAACCCGACGCCACCTACGCGCTGGACGACCGGACACTGACCGGCCGAGAACTGGCCGCCGGCATAGAGCTTGAACTCCGTGCAGAAGAAGTCCGGCGCATCCGGATCCAACGGCGCTGACAGAGCGACGCCGCGCGCCGGTTGGTGGAGCGGAGGAGGATCGAACTCCCGACCTCCAGAGTGCGATTCTGGCGCTCTCCCAAACTGAGCTACCGCCCCACACCTTACGGGCACTTCAGAATACGCCGCCGGCGCCGAGCCGACAAGTCCGACGCCGTCCCCGCCCACGTTGCGCACCCGTCGCGCAGCTCGTATGTTGGCGTCGGCGCATGAGCGCGACCACTCCATCCCTGTACGAGCAGCTTCGGGAACGCCTCGGGCGGGTGCTGCCGGATTTCGAGATCCGACGCAAAGCCGAGATTGCAGAGGAGATCCTTCGGTTGAAGGCCGAACGCAACGCGGTGATCCTGGCCCACAACTACATGGAGCCCGCGCTGTTCTACTCCGTGCCCGACCACCGCGGCGACTCGCTCGATCTCAGCCGTAAGGCCGCCCGCACCGACGCAGACGTGATCGTGTTCTGCGGCGTCCGCTTCATGGCCGAAACCGCGAAAATCCTGAACCCCTCCAAAACCGTGCTGATCCCCTCGCCCCGTGCCGGCTGCTCGCTCGCCGCCAGCATCACCGCCGAGCAGGTCCGCGAACTGCGCGCCCGCTTCCCCGGCGTGCCGGTGGTCAGCTACGTGAACACCTACGCGGACGTGAAGGCCGAGTCGGACATTTGCTGCACGTCGAGCAATGCGGCGGCGGTGGTCGAGTCGCTGAATTCGCCCACGGTGATTTTCCTGCCAGATCAGTACCTGGCGATGAACGTCGCCCGCGAAACGGGGCGACACATCATCTTCCCCTCGCACACGCCGATCAGCGGCACGGAGGGTCTGCTGGATGTGCAGTTGATCGGTTGGACCGGCCGATGCGAGGTGCACGAGCGGTTCACGGTCGCCGATATCGAAAACGCCCGCCGCCAGTTCCCAGACGTCGTCGTGCTGGCGCATCCGGAGTGCAGTCCGGAGGTCGTCGCCGCGGCGGACTTTGCCGGCAGCACGAACGCAATGATCCGCTACGTCGCGGAGCATCCGGCACCGCGGTACTTGGTGCTCACCGAATGCGCGATGGGCGACAATATCGCCGCCGCGCATCCCGATCGCGAGATGGTCCGCATGTGCAGCATCCGCTGTCCGCACATGAACGAGATCACGATGGAGGACACCCGCGACGCGCTGAAGTTCCTGCGCTACGAGGTCGATGTGCCGGAGCCCACCCGCAGCCGCGCGCGCCGCGCGGTGGAGCGGATGCTCGCGATTGGATGAGGCGCGGCGTCGTCCGTCCCGCGGCGCTGCGCGCGATTGCGGCGCTCTCGACCCGCCTGGCCACCGCCGAACCCGCTGTCCCCCACGACGCTGCGGCCGCGATCACCGAACCCACCGCCGTGGACCGGCTGCAGGCCGATGTCAGCCGTCACATGCTGGCGCTGCTCGACCGCGTGGACCGCTTCTTCGGCGATGAACGCATCGAAGACGACGTTGGCGGCTCCCAGGTTCGCGCCGGCCTCGGGCTGCGGTGGGACCGCGCGGAAGGAGTGTCGCTGGTGACCCGATTCCGCGGCCGGCTCGACCTGCCGAAAACGGAGAAGCGACTCCAGCTCATCCTCGACAACCTGACCGAAACCGGCGATCCGCTGGAGCGCAGCCCGCTGGCCGACACGTTGGACGCCTCGCAGCCCGACGCGGGCCTGCGCTACATCGCGCGCGAAAGCCGCCGGACGCGGCTGTCGGCGGATGTCGGCGCGCGGCTGAGCGAAACTCCCCAGACCTTCGGCCGCCTTCGCTTCCGGTACCGTCTCCCACTGGGCGTGTGGGAACTTCGCCTGACTGAAACTGCGTATTGGTATACCTCCGACGGCTTCGGGGCCTCCACCGAACTGCGCTGGAGCCGCGACTGGTCCAACGGTTGGTCCTTCCGTTCGATCTCGCGGCTGGAGTGGGAGGAAAGCCGGGACGGCGTCACGCCGGTGCAAGTCTTCGAGTGGCTGCGCGCGCAGCCGGAGAGTGGGCGCGGCCATCGTCTGTCACTGGCGGCGGAATGGCCCGAAACGCCCCGCGGCGGAAAGTCGTCCTACAGCGCCTCGTACGGGTTCCGGCGCACGCTCGGCCGCCCGTGGCTGCTCCTCGAGGTCGCGCCGGGCGTCGCATTTCGGGAGGCGCGAGATTTCGAGCCCGACCCGCGGATCGAACTCGTCTTCGAGGCGATCTTTGGCGCGCTGTAGACGGCGAAGCGCCTCCAAGGGTGGGAAACTTCTCCGCTGCTCATCTCCAATCCTTGGACCGCCCCGCAGGGTCGCAGTGACCCAACCGCGGCGCCGCCACCCTCCCGTCGGCTCAGCCCGCCCAACGCGCGGGACGTCGCCAGGAGATCGGGTCGGGCTGCCGCCAGCGTCCCAGCGGCGGGTCCGCCGGCCGTGCTCGGACCCACCGCGCAGGGACGCCGGCGATCATTCCGAGCAGCGCCGGTCCCAGCGAGACCCGCCGAAGCCATGTCCGCCGCTTCATCGCCACACCCCCGCGATGCTCTCCGCGCACACGCCACAGGCGCCGCCCACCACGCGGTTCTCCAGCACCGTGTAGCGCACGCGCCGTACCACCGCTGCACCGCAAGCGGGACAGCGCGTCACTTCGCCCTCCGGCACGTGCACGTTGCCGACATAGACGTACCGCAACCCCTCCGCACGGCCGATGTCGCGAGCCCGCCGCAGCGTTTCCGGCGGCGTCGGCGGCAGGTGGCGCAGCCGATACTGAGGATAGAACGCGGAGTAATGCAACGGCGTATCCGGACCGAGCGTCTGGCGCACCCAGCGCGCGACCGCCCTCAGGTCCTCATCGCGGTCGTTCAGCGTCGGAATCACCAGGTTCGTGATCTCCACCCACACGCCCAGCGCCGCAAACAGCTCGATCGCGCGAAGGATCGGCGTCAGTTCGCCGTCGCAGATTTCGCGGTACAGGCGATCATCCATAAATTTCAGGTCAATGTTCGCCGCGTCGGTCACTGCGGCCAGCTCACGCAACGGTGGCTCGCGAAGGTACCCGGCGGTCACCAGCACGTTGCGCAGCCCCCGTTCGCGAGCAAGCCGCGCGGTGTCCAGCGTGTACTCGTACCAGACCACCGGTTCGGTGTAGGTGTACGCAATCGAGGGGGAGCGCTCGCGCAGCGCCAGCTCGACGACCCCGGCGGGCGGCAGCGGCACCACATCCAGATCCTCCGGGTTCGCCTGCGAAATTTCCCAGTTCTGACAGTTCTTGCAATGCAGATTGCAGCCCGCCGTCGCGATCGAAAGAATCGGGGTGCCGGGCAGAAAGTGAAACAGCGGTTTTTTCTCGATCGGGTCCAAGTGAATCGCGCACGGCGCGCCCCACGTCAAGGCAACGAGCCGCCCGTCGAGGTTCGCCCGGATCCGACAATCCCCCCGCTCTCCCGGCCCCAGCACACACTGTCGGGGGCAGAGCTCGCACATCACCGTCGTGGACGCCGGCTCCCGCACACGTCCAATCTACCACACGCGGGGCGCGCTGCACGGCGGCGGCGCCCTCCGCCCTCCGTCAGCCAACCGAAACGGTCGCGGAGAGCGTCGGACCGCGCGTCTCCAGCTCGTACAGTCGCGCAAATGTCTGGGCATGGCGGACGAAGTCACCGAGAAACAGCACCGGGTGCGGTCCGCCGTACGCGTCGCAGACGTCCGCGAGGCCATCCAGCCGCGCGAGCACACGGGTCGCACATCCGCCGGTGGGCGGCGCGGCGGGCGATCCGAGGCACTCCCCGCCCCACACGTCCAGCCGGCGGCGGTCCGCGTGGTATTTCAGCAGTGTGATCCGTTCGCCGGCGGGCCACTGCACATCCAGCGCCACGGTCTTCGGCAGCTGGTGGAAGAACGGCCGCAGCGCGTAGGGCATTACCGGCGTGGCGGGTCCGCCCAGCCGCGTCGTACAGGTGCAGTGCGCACCGAAATACAGATTGCGCTCGGTGTCGAACTCGGGATTGTGCTGGAAGCCCGGTCGGCCGAAGCACGCCGCGCCGAACATCAGCGTGAGCGTCGCGTTGAGGTCATTCTCACAGCCGCAGGCCACCAGCCGGCTGTTCAGCAGCGAAAAACTCAGACACGGCTTGCGGTGTTTCAGAAACAGGCACTCGATCGTGATCGCATCGGCCTCAAACTCCTCGAGCATCCGCTCGACAGTGCGGTGCGCCCGGGCCGCGTCCCGGAATGCGCCCGGCCCCAGATCGGTAACGCGCGACGCGCCCGCCCGCACCTCCCGCACCAGCCGTTCCAGCTCCGGAGTGAACGGCTGCGCGTCGAACCGGCTGTTGAACTCTGCGGCCGGTAGCGTTGTGATGCGCGTGCCGAAGAACGGCTCGGCGGTCTCCGACCTCCGCTCCGCGCGGCCGCTGACGCGCAGCAGATGCGCCCCCCGCATCGCGACCCGCGCCCGCACTGCGCGCAGACCCCGTTCGATCGCCTCCCAGTGTTCGATCGAGTGGATGTACTGCACGCGAGGCGCCCGCCGCAGATACTCCGGCGGCAGCTGATGGTTCGCGCCGACCGGCTGGTACACGATCACCGGACCGGTCCAGCGCTGAAGTACCGGCTTCAACTTCGGGCTGAAACTGTTCCAGAAGTTCACCAGCAGCAGCGCGTCGGGCGCGTCCGCGATCGCCGCCTCGAGCCATCCGGCGATCGCCGCGTCCGTGTACAACGAGCCGGGTTCTAACCGAACGTCCACCTCCAATCGCTGGGCGATAGTCCGGATCTGCCGCTCGAACTTCGCCCGCTGCACATCCGGCTCGAACTGATTGCCCGGCCAGGTGAACCACTGCTGCGGCGCCCAGCTGTCCTCGCAGCGGCCGGCCAGTACCACCTCGGCCGGCGGATACAGAAACGCGCCGCGCACCCGCGGCCGTACGCGCAGCTTCCACGCCGGCCCGCTTTGTTCCACGGGCCGAATCATTTGACAGCCTCCCAGCCACGAAACGCCTGCGGCCACCCCAACGCAGATCAGAAACCCCCGTCGATCCGTGTTCATGGTCCGTCTCCTGCCTCGCTCCGCGTCGAATCCTGCGCATCGCGGACACCGGGGGCAACCCCTTCGCCGCCGGAAGGAAACGACTGCGCGTCGAGCAACGCCTCAAGCCCGTCCAACAGCGCGAGGGTGCGAAGCGACGGTTGCACCCACCCCGGGTCTGTCACTGTTTCGATCCGCGGCGCTCCGCGCTCCGCACCGGGCCAGCGCCGTCGCCACCAGGCGCCGGCAGCCGTGCGCTCGGAGGCCGCCGCATGCACCAACACCAGGTCCGGCCGCGCCGTCCAGAGCTGCTCCATCTCGGCCGGCCGCCACCGCTCCCGGCCAGGCAGTTCCGCGCCCGCGTTCACAGCACCGGCCAGCTCGATCAACTCGCCGACAAACGTCCCCGCACCGGCGACCAGCGGCCGCTCCGTGCCGACGACGAAGATCACCCGCGGGCGGTGCGCGCGCGGCGGGCGTCGGCGGCACCGCTCGAGCGTTTGCTCAAACTGTTCCACCGCCGCCGGCGGGCGCGCCGGATCGCCACCGGCCAGCTCGTGCAGCCGCCGCGCTGCGCGCGGAATGTCGGCGAGGCGCTCGAGCTCGACGCGTTCCACCCGCAAGCCGGGCCGCAGTCGCCGCACCTGCGCCAGCCCGGCGGGCGGCTCGCCCTGCAGCACCATCAGCTCCGGCCGCACCGCAAGCAGCGCTTCCACGTGCAACGAATGCGCGTCGCCGACCACCGGTCGCGACTCGCCGGGCGGCAGTCGAGTCCACTGCGTCACTCCGACCACCTGCGCTGTGAGACCGATCTCGAACGCGATCGCCGCCAGCGCCGGCGAACCCGGTACGATCCGCGGGCCTGCTGCGCCGCACGTTTCCCCCTGCACCAGCAGTGCAGCTGCCAGCATCCCCGCCTGCCCGATCCGGCCGCGACCTCTTTTCATCTCCTTGCCGCGCCGCTATAGTAGCGTGGACGGTCCAAACACCAACCGCACAGGAGGACGTAACATGAGCAGAAAAATCCGAATGGGCATGGTCGGCGGAGGCCCGGGCGCGTTCATCGGCGAGGTGCACCGCAAGGCGGCCCGGCTGGACGGTCTGATCGAACTGGTTGCCGGCGCGTTTGACATTGATCCGAACAAGAGCATTCAGCAGGGCAAGGCGCTGAATCTCGATCCGAAGCGCGTCTATCCGGACTACAAGACGATGATCGCCAGCGAGCGCGCGCTGCCGCCAGAGGAGCGCATTGACTTCGTCGCGATCACGACGCCGAACAACTGGCACTATCCGATCGCGGCCGATTTTCTGAAGGCCGGCTTCGATGTGATGTGTGAGAAGCCGATGACGCTGAACGTCGCCGAGGCGCGCAAGCTGAAGAAGCTCGTCGAGACCACCGGCCGCGTGTTCGGGCTGATGCATAACTACGTGGGGTATCCGATGGTGAAGCTCGCGCGCGACATGGTCCGCCAGGGTGATCTGGGCGCGATCCGGAAGGTCGTGGTGCAGTATCCGCAGGGCTGGCTCGCCCGTCCGATCGAGCGCGAAGGGCAGATGCAGGCCGCCTGGCGCACCGATCCGAAGCAGAGCGGCGCGGCCGGCTGCATGGGCGATATCGGCACGCACGCGGCGAACCTCGCCGAGTACATCACCGGCCTGCGGATCGAGTCCGTCTGCGCAGACCTCACCACGTTCGTGCCGGGCCGCAAGCTCGACGACGACGGCAACGTGCTGCTCCGGTTCAAGGGCGGCGCGAAGGGCGTGTTGCACGCCAGCCAGGTGTCGATCGGCGAGGAGAACAACCTCGCGATCTGGGTGCACGGCGAGAACGCGAGCCTCGAGTGGCATCAGGAGCACCCGAACTACCTGTACGTGCGGCGGATTGACGCGCCGGAAGAAGTCTGGAAGCGCGGCAATGGTTACATCGGCAAGAAGAGCCCCGCCGCCGCGCGCGCGACGCGTCTGCCGTTCGGCCATCCGGAGGCGTTCATCGAGGCGTTCGCGAACCACTACCTGAACTTCGCGAGCGTGCTGCAGGCGCGTATCGAGAAGCGCAAGCCGACGGAGCTGGAGCTCGACTTCCCGGGCGTGGACGAAGGGCTGCGCGGGATGCTCTTCATCGAGTCGGTCGTGAAGTCGTCAAAGCTGGGCGCGAAGTGGGTGAAGATCCCCACCGCCTGAGCTGATCGTTCGCGGCGGGCCGCCCGCCCGCCGAACAGGTCCGCGCCGCTCCGCCCCCGCGGAGCGGCGCGGTTCCGTTTGCGGTCGCACCGCGCGCCGTCAGTTCTGCGTCGCAACTGCGCGCCGATACAATTGCTCGACGAGCTCCGCGACCTCCTCCACCGAGCGGCCCGTCGTGTCCACGCGGTGCGGAATCGCCTCGTAGAACGGCCGCCGCGCCTCGAGCAGCTCGCGGACCCGCCGCTCGCGGTCCGGCGCCTGCAGCAGCGGCCGGTGCATGTCCGTCGCCACCCGCTGCAGAATCGCCTCCGGACTGGCCAGCAGGCACACCACTACGCCCCCCCGGCCAAGATGCGCGATATTTTCAGGATTCAACACAATGCCGCCACCCGCCGCGATCACCAGCGAGCACGGCGTGGCCAGCTCGGCCGCCAGCGCGCTCTCAAGGCGGCGAAAGTACGGCTCGCCCGAATCCCGGAAAATCTCCGGGATCGTGCGCCCCTCGCGCTGCTCAATCATCACGTCCATGTCGAGAAATCGCCGGCCCCAGCGCTCCGCCAGCCGACGGCCAACCGCGGACTTGCCGGTGCCCATGAACCCCACCAGCACCAGATTCGCCGGCGATGAAGGTGCCCCCCAACTCACGGCCGCCACCGCCCCACCGTCGCCATGTAAAGTTCCCACCATTCCTGCCCGCCGAGCAACCAGAGCGTCGCACCGAGGGCCAGGAACGGCCCGAACGGGATCGCGCTGCGCAGTTCGCGCCGGCGAAGCGCGACCAGCCCCAGCCCGACCACCGCGCCGAACAGCGAGGAGACCAGAAACGTGAACAGCACCGCCGGCCAGCCAAAACAGGCGCCGATCGCGCCCATCAGCTTCACGTCGCCCATTCCCATCGCCTCCTGCCCGAAGATCCGCTCCCCCGCCCACGCCAGCAGCGCGAGCACGCCGGCACCCACCGCCGCGCCAACCGCCGAACGCGCCAGCCCCACCCACCGGCGGTCCGCATCGTGCAGCTCCGGCCACAGCCACGCCGCCACCAGCCCCACCACCACACCCCCCAGCGATACGCGGTCCGGAATGTACATCTCATCCAGGTCCACAAACGTCGCCAGCGTCAACCCGGCGACTGCGAGCGCGCCGAGCCCGAACATCGGGCTCCAACCGTACCGCCACGCGAGCGCCGCCCAAAGCGCCGCCACGAGTGCCTCCACCATCACGTAGCGCGGCGAAATCGGCGCCCGACAGTGCCGGCAGCGCGCGCGAAGCACCAGCCAGCTCACAATCGGAATGTTGTCGTACCACGCGATCGGCGTGCCGCACGCGGGGCAGCGCGACCCCGGCCGCACAATCGAAAGATCCTTCGGAATCCGGTAGATACAGACGTTCAGAAAGCTACCGGCGCAGGCGCCGAAAAGACCGGCCACCAGCGCCATCGCCACCGGCGGCCATTCGAACGGCCCGATCATCCGTACACCGCGCGCTCCAGCGCCGCGCGCATCACGTCCACCGGCGCCGTGCGGCCGGTCCACAGCTCCAACGCGCGCACACCCTGATGCAGCAGCATGCCCAACCCGTTGGCGGCCCGCGCACCGGCGCTCTCTGCCGCCCGCATGAACGGCGTGACGGGCCGGTGATAGATGAGGTCATACGCGAGCACACCCCGCGCAAACGCCTCGGGCGGCAGCGGCGAGAGGTCGCCCTCGTGCAGCCCGACCGGTGTGGCCTGCACAATGAGCTCCGCGGCGGCCGCAGCCCGCGCGGCCTCCGCCACCGGCACCGCGGCCACCGCCACCGCCGGCGCAGCGGCGCGCAGCTCCGCCCGCAGCCGTGCGGCCCGCTCCTCCGCCGCATCGCATACCGTGACCGCTGCGGCACCGGCCCGCGCACACTCCAGCGCAACCGTCCGTCCCGCACCGCCGCAGCCCAGCACAAACACTCGCAGCCCCCTCGGCGACACGTCGAACGCTTCCCTCACCCCGCGCAGGAAACCTTCGCCGTCCGTGCTGTGGCCCACCGGCCCCTCTGGCGTGAACCGGATCGTGTTCACCGCGCCGGCCCTCTGCGCGCTCTCGTCCAGCGCGACGACACACCGCGCCGCGATTTCCTTCAACGGCACCGTCACGTTCGCCCCCGCGCAACCGATCGCTGCCAGACCTCGGATCGCCGCCGGCACCTCCTCCGGCCGAACATCGAACGCGAGGTACACCGCGTTGAGGCCCAGCTCGCGCAGCGCCGCATTGTGCATCACCGGCGAGAGACTGTGCGCGACCGGATGCCCCAGCACCGCGAACAGCTGCGTCTGCGCGTTCGGCCAGTCCCGCCCGCCACCGCTCACGGCCGCCCTCCACCGTCGCCGCGCTTCGTGCCCCGCCGCAACGCCGCAGCACGGCCATACAGGTAGCGGTTCACCGCGCTCAGGTACGCTCGCGCACTCGCCTCGACCACATCGGTGCTCGAGCCCCGCCCCGCCACCGGCTCGCCGCGGTCAAACCGCACCTTCACCACCACCTCGCCCAGCGCGTCGGTCCCCTGCGACACCGCCCGCAGCCCGTACTCAAGCAGCTCGCCCTCCAATCCGACAATCCGGTCAATCGCACGGATCGCCGCATGCACCGGACCGTCGCCCGTGCCGGCCTCCTGCACCACCGCCGCCGGCTTCGCCCTGCGCAGCCGCACCGTCGCGGTCGGAATCGCATGATTGCCGCTGCTGAACCCCAGATAGTCAAGCGACCAGGTCGGCGGCACATCGTCCAGCCGCGCCTCGACCAGCGCCACCAGATCCTCGTCGTACACGAACTTCTTCTTGTCGCCGATCTCTTTGAACTTCGCGAAGATGTCGTCGAGATCCCGCTCGGACAGCCGGAACCCCAGGTGTCGCAGCCGCGCGGAGACCGCGTGGCGACCGCTGTGCTTGGTCAGCGGCAGCTCCGTGTGCCCCCAGCCAACGTCGCGCGGGTCCATGATCTCGTAGGTCTCGCGCTTCTTCAGGATGCCGTCCTGGTGAATGCCGCTGGAGTGGGCGAACGCGTTCTCCCCCACGATCGCTTTGTTCCGCTGCACCACCATGCCGCTCAGCCGCGAGACGAGCCGGGACGTCTTCAGAATCTCACGCGTCTGGATGCCGGTGGTCAGCTGTCCGAACGCATCCGCACGCGTCTTCAGCGCCATCACGATCTCTTCCAGCGCCGCGTTGCCCGCCCGCTCGCCGATGCCGTTCACTGTGCACTCCACCTGACGCGCGCCGTTGCGGACCGCCGCCAGCGAATTGGCGACCGCCAACCCGAGATCGTTGTGGCAGTGAACGCTGATCACCGCCTCGCCCCGCTGGAACTCCGGCACCTGCTCCCGCAGGTGACGGATCAGCGCGCCAAACTCGTCCGGCGTCGCATAGCCGACGGTGTCCGGAATGTTCACCGTCCGCGCACCCGCCGCGACCACCGCGCGGCACACCTGCACCAGAAAGTCCCGCTCCGTGCGCGAGGCGTCCTCCGGAGAAAACTCCACATCCTCCACCCACTGCCGCGCCCGGCGGACGCCCTCCACCGCCAGCCGCAGGATCTCGTCCTCCGGCTTGCCCAACTTGTACTCGCGGTGGATCTTCGACGTCGCAAGGAACACGTGGATGCGCGCCCGCCGGCCGGCCGGCTTCAGCGCCGCGCCCGCGGCGTCAATGTCCTTCGGCACGCAGCGAGCCAGCCCCGCGATGATCGGCCCCCGTACCTGCCGTGCGATCGCCTCCACCGCGCCGAAGTCGCCCGTGCTGATCACCGGAAACCCCGCCTCGATCACATCCACGCCGAGCCGGGCCAGTTGCCGCGCAATCTCGAGTTTTTCCCGCGGCGACATCGACGCGCCGGGGCACTGCTCGCCGTCGCGCAACGTCGTATCGAAGATCCGAACCCGCCGATCGTCCCGGTTCATTCTTGCTGGCTCCATGCTACCCGCCGGCCCGCACAACAAAAAGACCCACCGCACCGCGGTGGGCCCTCATGCCGTCCGTCGGGAAACGCTCAGCCCGGCGCCGGACCCACCGCGCGCCCGCGAAGCCCCAGCAGGTTCACCCGCCCAAGGCCAACCCCGAACGCAACGGTGGCGACGCCAGCCTTCATCGCCGTGAACCTACTCCCGCCTACGCCCGTCGTCAAGAAACGTCTCCCCCAGCGAATCCGGAACTCACCGCGGACCCGGCGGAGCGGCCGCGGCGCGTTGAGCTTGCCCTGACCTCGCATCGCCGGCTTGCGGCAGCCACCGCCCGCGCTCCATGATGACCTCGTGCCGGAGGCGTCGCGCCAGATCGTCGCATGAACACGCTGGGAGCGGCCGACTACACCATCATCGCGGGCTTTTTTCTGGTCATGCTCGGCATCGGCGCCTGGTTTGGCCAACGGGTGCGCACGATGTCGCAGTTTTTCGGCGGTGGCCGGCAGGTGCCGTGGTGGCTGGGCGGCGTCTCGTTCTACATGGTGAGCTTCAGCGCGCTCGCGTTCATCATGTACTCGGAGCTCGTCTACAAGTACGGACTCGTCGGTCTCGCGCTCGGATGGCTGTCGGTGCCGGCCGCGGTGCTCAGCGCCCGCCTGTTCGCGCGCCGTTGGCGGCGGGTGGCGCAGACCAGCCCGCTCGAATACCTTCAGACCCGGTACGGCGGCGGACTGCGGCAGTCGCTGGTGTGGCTCGGGCTGCCCACCCGTCTGCTCGATGACTCGCTGCGTCTCTTCGCGATTGGCACGGTCGTCTCCGCTGGACTCGGCTTCCCGTTCACCACCGGCATTCTCCTCTGCTCGGCGATCATCCTCGCGTATACGTTCATGGGCGGCCTCTGGGCCGCGCTCGTCGCGGACTTCGTGCAGTTCGCCATCCTGCTGGCCGCCGTTGCGCCATTGCCGTGGCTGGCATTGGAACGCGCGGGCGGGCTGGCCGCCGTGCTCGCCGCGATGCCCCCCGAGGGCTGGCGCCTGGTGCGGCCGGACACCACATACAACCTCCCCTACCTCGTCGGCTACTTCGTGCTGCTCTTCCTGAACTACTCCACCTCGTGGGCACTCGTGCAGCGCTATTACTCCTGCAGCAGCGACCACCACGCGCGGCGCGTCGGCTACCTCGTCGCCGCGCTCTACCTGGTCGGCACCGCGCTGTTCTACTCGCCCGCGCTGGCTGCACGCGCCTTCCTCGCCGAACTCGCCAACACAAAGGAGGTCTACCCGCTCCTCTGCCGCGCCGTGCTGCCCGCCGGCATGCTCGGCATGCTGATCGCCGCGATGTTCTCCGCAACGATGTCCACGCTGGCCGGCGACTACAACGCGGTCGCATCGGTGCTGACCAACGACCTCTACCGCCGATGGGCACGTTGGGACGTGCCGGAACGACGGCTGGTGATCGTCGGGCGCGTGTTCACCGTGCTGGTCGGCCTCGCGGTGAGCACACTGACGCTGCTGATGAGCCGCCTGCAGGGGTCGAGGGACCTGTTCGACACCATGGCCAAAGTGTTCGGTCTCTTCCTGCCCCCGGTCGCAATACCGATGCTCGCCGGGATGCTCTGGCCGCGCGCCTCGGCAACGGGCGCGAAGCTGGCGCTCTGGAGCGGCATCGCCGCGGGGCTGGCCGCCTTTGGGCTCGGCGCCGCTCACCCCCTCCTGCGGCGCGCCGATCTGCTCACGTTCCTCACCGGCGGCATCGCGCTCGCAGCCCTGACCGCCGGCTCGTACGCGCGGCCGGACCGCGGCGAGGCGCGCGCGCGTGTGGATGCCTTCTTCGAGCGCCTTCGGTCGGCCGGCGCGGCCGCGGACGCGCGCGCACCGGATTACTCGTTCCTGCGGCTCGTCGCGGCGGCATTGGCCACGATGGGCGCTCTGTTGCTCACCGCGGTGCTCACCTTCGTCGTCGGAACACCACCCCCGCTGAGCGCCAGCACCGGCATCGCACTGCTGCTGGCTGGCGCGCTGCTCGCCGCTCTGGCCCGACGCCCCGCGCCGCCGACCCCTTGACCGGCGCCGTCGTCCTCACTCGCGGACGATCACCCGCGTGCCCACCGGCGCCAGCGCATACACCTCCGCGACGTCCTCGTTGCGCATCCGCACACACCCGCGGCTGGCCTGCGTGCCGATCGTTTCGGGCCTGTTCGTACCGTGGATACCGTACCCCTTCAGACTCCACGCCAGCCAGTGCGTACCGAGCTCATGCTCGGGGTGCCCGTACGGGATCGGCCGGTTGTCGTCCGGCCGCCACCACGTCGGCCGTTCCACCCGGTCAGTGATGGTGAACTCCCCCGTCGGTGTGCAGTTGCTGACGCCCGTCGCAACCCGATACTCGCGGAAAAACTCACCGTTGCGCCGCACCGTCAGCGTGTTCGCGGCCTTCGAAATCACCAGTTCAACGGTGCCGGTCGGCACCAGCAACGTTTGACCCACCGCCAGCCGACCCGTCACACCGGGGTTGCACAGCTGCAGCAGCTCCACCGTCACACGGTAGCGGCGCGCGATCCGCCCGAGCGTTTCGCCCGGCGCGACCACGTGCGCAACCTTGCCCTCCGTCCAGCCGGGATCCACCAGCAGCCGGAACTGCACCTCCCCCAGCCGCTCGCGCACCGCCGCGCGTTGCGCCTCCGTCGGCACGCGCTCCAGCGCACCGAGCAACTGCCGCCGTTGCGCAGCCAGTTGCGCGGTCTCCTCCCCGCCCGCCACCGCGCCACTCAGCAACCCGACGAAAAACCATGCGCACGCTCTCATGCGCGCGCGATGGTGCCGTGGACGTCGCACCGGTGCAACCCCGCACGAAGCCCTGTCCCCACCGCCGGGGCGGATGCTATGCTCTCGGTGGCCGCCACTGCGGCGGCCGGCGGTCCCCGAACACCCGCCACAACAAAACGAGGACAACATGACCACCATCGCCCCCACCCTGCCCAACCGCGCCGAGCGGCTGCCCCTCGCCGCCCTGTTGGTCACCGCCGCCTACATCGCCGCGCAAATGCTCTCCGACATCGCCAGCCTGAAAATCGGCGTCGTCGCCGGACTGGCGGTGGACATGGGCACTTTCGTGTACCCGCTGACTTTCACGCTGCGCGACCTGCTGCATCGCGAAACCGGACGGCGCGGCGCCCGCGCGATCGTGCTGGCGGCCGGCGTGATCAACCTGGCCATGGCCGGCTACCTGCGCTGGGCTGCCGCGGTACCGGCCGACCCTTCCTGGGGCCTCGGACGAGAATTCGCGGCGATCCTCGGCCCCGTCTGGCGCATCGTGCTGGCCTCGATCGCCGCGGAGGTGCTCAGCGAACTCGCCGATACCGAAGTGTACCACTGGTTTGTCACCCGGGTGACCCGCCGCCACCCGTGGGCGCGAGTGCTCGTCAGCAATGTGGTCGCGGTGCCGCTGGACAACCTGGTCTTCTGCCTCGGCGCCTTCGGTGGTGTGCTGCCATCGCACACCATCCTCGAAATCTTCACGCTCAACCTGGCCGTGAAGGGCGTGGTGACCCTCGCCAGCATCCCGCTCATCTGGCTGGCGCGCGACCGCGGACCGCACAACGCGTAAACCCCGACGCGCCAGACCGCTTGACGCGCCCACCATCGCCGCTAAACTGCTGCGTTTTGGGTGATTCGGAGACGACGGATGAACGTCACGTATCTTGAACAGGCGAAAACACGCGTTCCGAACGTTCAGGTGCTCGTGAACATGGTCTCACGGCGTGTGCGCCAGCTGATCAGCGGCCAGCGACCGCTCGTGAAACCCGACAACCTGAACATGGAGAAAATGGACATCGCGCTGAAAGAGATCGCCACGGGCAAACTCACCGTTGAAATGCTGTTCACCGCGGAGGATCTCCGGCACCGCGAGCAGTCCACCTGGGACTCCACCATCTCCCTCTGAGCCGCTGCGCCCTCGACCTGCCGGTCGCGATCCCCTGAATCCCCGGCGACCGCGCAGGCTTGCCAGCCCGGGCAACGGCGCCGGATACTGCGCGCGTGAGTGGCGTCCCATCACCCTCAACACCCGGCCGCTCCGACGGCATTCAGGTGGTGGCCGAACACCGCCGAGCCCGGCATGACTACGAAATCCTCGACACGTTCGAGGCGGGCCTCGAGCTGCGCGGCACAGAAGTCAAATCGCTGCGCGCACGACAGGCAAGCCTCGCCGGCAGCTACGCGCAGATCGAGCGGGGCGAAGCGTGGCTGGTCGACTGCCACATCGCGCCCTACGCGGCCGGCAACATCCACAACCACGAGCCCCGCCGGCCGCGGCGACTGCTGCTGCACCGGCGGGAAATCGACCGGCTCGCCGGCCGCCTGCAGCAGCGCGGTCTGACCTTGATTCCGCTAAAGCTCTATTTTCGCCGCGGCCGGGCAAAGGTCGAACTCGCCCTCGCCCGCGGCAAAACCCACGAGGACCGGCGCGAGACGCTCCGCCGTCGCGAGGCCGACCGGGAAGCGACGCGCGCGATCCGCGCAGCGCGCCGACGATGAACCCGCGCCGCCCACTCGCGCACCTGCCCACCGCACTGCTGGCCGCAACGCTCTCCACCGCACAGCCAGCCACCAACCTCTGGCCCGTCGCCGGACGCGAGGCCCGCCCGTGGGCCTACCACTGGTGGCCCGGCAGCGCAGTCGACGAGGTGAACCTCCGCCGCGAGCTCGCGCGGCACCGCGAGGCCGGCCTCGGCGGCGTGCATATCATCCCCGTGTACGGTGCGCGGGGTGCGGAAGACCGCTTCGTGCCGTTCCTCTCGGACCGTTGGCTAGAACTGTTCGCGTTCACCGTCCGCGAAGCCGAACAGCTCGATCTGGGCGTAGACCTGACCACCGGCACCGGCTGGTGTTTCGGCGGACCCGCCGTCCGGCCCGAACACGGCGGGCTACGGTGGTCAGTACGAAACGGCCGCATCGAAATCACACCGACGAATTTGAAAGTCAAACGCTCCGCCCCCGGCGGCGAGGGACTGATGATCAACCCTTTCTCGCCCGCCGCGATGCGAGAGTACCTGTCGGACTGGAGCCGACGATTCGTCCCGCCCGGCGGCGTGATGCCGCGGGCGCTCTACCACGACTCCTACGAATACTACGGCTGCACCTGGGCGCCCGAACTGCCCGCCGCATGGCGCCGCCGCTGCGGTTACGCACCGGAGGAGGTGATCGAGGCCCTCGCCGGCGCCGGTCCCAGCGAACGCGTCGCGCGCGTCGCGGCAGACTATCGCGCCACACTCTCCGACCTCGCCGTGGAAGAGGTGATCACTCAGTGGACCTCGCTTTGCCGCGCCCAAGGCCTGCGCACCCGCCTGCAGGCCCACGGCGCGGCCGCGAATCTGCTCGACCTCTATGCGCTCGCCGACATTCCGGAAACCGAAATGTTCGGCCGTGGCGATCGCGACCCGCTCCGCTCCGGATTCGACGAGCGCTTCGGCGAGGGCGACCGCGACCCGCTCGTCGCAAAATTTGCCTCCTCCGCCGCACACCTCGCGGATCGGCCGCTGGTCTCTGCGGAAACCGGCACGTGGATCGCCGAGCATTTTTGTGAAACATTCGAGGAGCTTCGCTGTCTGGCCGACCTCCTCTTCGCCTCGGGCGTGAACCATATCTTCTGGCACGGCTGCGTGTACTCGCCGGACGACGCGCCCTGGCCCGGCTGGCTGTTCTATGCCGCGACCCAGATGAACCCTCGCAATCCGCTCTGGCGCGAGGCGGCGACGCTCCACGCGTGCCTGACACGCACACAAAGCGTACTCCAGCAGGGACGCCCCGAAGCCGACCTGCTCCTGTACTGGCCGGTGGACGATCTCTTCATGACACCTCCCGACCCCGGCCGATCCGTCGCCCCCCTTTGGCTGGGCGTGCACCAGCGTGACTGGCTCCACGGCCAGCGCGTCGGCGCTGTCGCGCGCGAGCTGTGGCGCCGCGGGATCGCGTTCGACTACGTCTCCGAGCGCGGCCTTGCACGGCTGCGCCCGGCCCCCGCGACCGGCACCCTCGCCACCGCCGGCGGCACACAGTGGCGCGCGCTACTGGTGCCGGCCACCCGCTACCTGCCCCCAACCGCAGCGGCGCGCCTCCTTGATCTGGCCGCCGATGGCGCCACCGTACTCTGGGAGACACCGCTGCCGCAGGATGTGCCCGGCCTCGGCCAACTCGAGGACCGGCGCCGCCAGCTCGTCGAGCTGCGCGCGCGGCTCGATCAGGCTCCCATCGCCCCCTCGCCCACGTCCGGCGCAGTCACACGCGCCGTAGGAAGAGGACGCGTCATCACCGGACCGCTCGACGTCCTTCTCCGCGCCGCCCCCATCTTCATCCCGTCTGTCGGTGCCGGTGAGGGCCTGCAGTCTGTTCGTCGTCGCGTCTCGGACGGGCGCTGGCTGTGGTTCGCCTGGCACGGACACGCGCCCTTCGATCGCGAGATCGCACTGCCACCGCCCGTCGCGGTCGCCTGCGTGCTCGACCCCCTCACCGGCGAGTCCGGCATCACCGAATGCCGGTCCGACCCCGACGGTGTCCTTTGGCTCCGCCTCCGTATCGAACCCGGTCACTCGGTCATCGTGCGCACCTGGGATCGCGGCGCCGACGCCCCCTCCTCCGCGCCCCGATGGCAGTGGCTCGAACCGGATCGCTTGCTGGCGGAACCGATGGGTTGGCATGTGCGGTTCGTCTCGGGCGGCCCCACCATCCCCCCGCCCTTTGAAACCGCATCCGCCGCGCCATGGACCGGCCGCGGTGACGAGGCGGCCGACGCCTTCGCCGGCACCGCACTCTATGCGACGCTCTTCGATCTCCAAGGCTTGGAACGCCAGGCTCCCACCGCCTCCAACGCTTGGACCGGCGCAGATCGCGCCGCCGTACTGCTGGACCTCGGCGACGTGCGCCACATCGCCCGCGTTCGGCTCAACGGCCGCGACCTCGGCGCGCGGTTCCAACGCCCCTACCGCTGGACCCTCCCCGCCGATCTGCTGCGCCCCGCCCAAAACGCGCTCGAAATCGAGGTGACCAACCTGGCCGCAAACCGCATTCGGGACCTCGACCGGCGCGGCGTGCGCTGGAAGAATTTTCACGACATCAATTTCGTGAATATCCGCTACCGGCCGTTTGACGCCTCCCAGTGGCCCGTGCAGACCTCCGGGCTGCTGGGACCGGTACGCCTGTGGCTGGCTCGCGAAACGCCCGCCAGTAACGCCCGCTGAAAACCGTGCCGCCGCTTCCGCCCCTGCCGTTCCCCCGGCGCCTCACCCCGTGGCCACGGTTGTCGAGGCGCTGGACTTGTTCGCGTTCCCGCCCCAACATCTGCAGCATGGTCGCTCGTTGGCCGGCGCTGGCCGTCGCACTTTCCGTCGCCGCGGCCGCACACGAAGATTCCGATCTGGACACCGCGATCCGCCGGGTGTACCCCGCACTGGTGCGCATCCACGTCATTCGCGAAGAGGCAGAAGGTGGACGTCTAAACAAGCTGCGCGCAGCCGGCAGCGGCGTGATCATCCGGCGCGATGGCTACCTCATCAGCAACCACCACGTTGCCGGTCGCGCCCGCCGCCTGATGTGCCGGCTCGCGGACGGCGAAGAGCTCGAAGCCGATCTGGTCGGCAGCGACCCGCTGTCCGACATCGCGGTGATCCGGCTGCGGCTCGACCAGCGGCGCTCGACCGAACCACTGCCGGTCGCCGAGTTCGGCGACTCCGATGCCCTGCGCGTCGGCATGCCGGTGCTGGCGATGGGCAGCCCCGGTGGCGTCGCGCAGTCGGTCACTCGCGGTGTGGTCAGCAACCCCGCCTTGTTGCTGCCAGGCGGCCTTCAGCTCGACGGCGAGGACGTCGGCGCGCTGGTCCGCTGGATCGCCCACGACGCCCGCATCTACCCCGGCAACAGCGGCGGCCCACTCGTCTCGCTCGACGGCCGCATCGTCGGCATCAACGAAATCGGTTTTGCCGGCCTCGGCGGCGCGATCCCCGGCAACCTCGCCCGCTCCGTCGCCGATCAGCTCATCCGCCGCGGTGCGGTCGAACGCAGCTGGATCGGGGTGACGCTGCAGCCCCGTCCGAAAAGCTACAGCGTGGACCAGGGCGCGCTGGTCGCCTCGGTGCTACCGAGCTCTCCCGCCGCGGAGGCGGGCTTGCGACCCGGCGACCTGCTGCTGGAGTTCGACGGCACCCCCGTACAAGGCCGCATGCCGGAAGATCTGCCGGTCTTCAACGCGCTGGTGATGGCGACGCCGCTGGGCAAACGCGTCGAGCTCATCGCGCTGCGCGACGGCGCACTGCAGCGGCTTACGGTCGTCACGCGCGCGCGGGAACCGGCAACTGTCCGCGACGAGGAGTTCCGCGAATGGGGCCTCACCGCGCGCGACTTCACGCTCTTCTCCGCGATCGAGGCGCTGCGCGACAGCCGCGACGGCGTGTGGGTGACAAGCGTCCGCCCCGGCGGGCCGGCGGAGCGTGCGGAGCCGGCGCTGCGCCCCGGCGATGTCATCGTCGAAGCCGATGGCCGACCCGTTCGCACCGTCGCCGAACTGCGCGCCCACACGCGCCGGCGGCTCGACGGCCGGTCCGATCCGGTCCCCGTGGTCACCACCTTTGAACGCGGTCGCGGCCGCTACCTGACGGTGGTGCGCGTCGGCCTGCCGCCACCGCCACAGCCACCGGAACGCTCGCGTCGGCCCGACTTCCCCGCGCTGCTACAGCCGGTCTCCCACGAGCTGGCCGAGGCGCTGGGCTTGCGCGGCACCAACGGCATCCGCATCGCCTATGTGTTCCCCGGCCGCGCGGCCGAACGCGCCGGATTGCGCGCCGGCGACATCCTGCTGCGGTTCGACGGCGAGCGCATCCGCGCCCCACGCCCCGAAGACGTCACCGAGTTCGTCCAGATGGTGCGCCAGTACCCCATCGGCCGGACCGTCCCGCTCGAAGTCTGGCGCGACCGCGGGCGCATCGAGCTGACCCTCACCCTCGAGGAGGCCGCCGACACCGCCGACGAGCCCGAACGCTACGAGGATCCGCACCTCGACTTCACCGTGCGCGAACTTACGATGACCGACCGCGCACTGCTGAAGATCCCCGACCATGTGGCGGGCGTACTCGTGGACCGCGTCGCGCCCGCGAGTGTGCCGGCGCTGGCCGAGCTGCGTCCCGGCGACCTGATTCTCTCCGTGGACGGCTCGCCCACACCCGACGTCGCCGCCGCCCGCCGCGCGCTGCAGGCGCTCCACGCCGCCCGGCCCCGATTCGCATTGCTCCTCATCCGCCGCGGCGTGCACACCCGCTTCATTGAACTGGAACCCGACTGGCGCGATTCCCCGCCCGAGCCCCCCACGCCCATGGAGACACCGCAATGAGACGCACCACGTTGCTGCCCGCGCTGTGGCTGGTGATTTGTGCTCGCGTGCCCGCCGGGACACTCGAAACGGTTGCTCGCCGCGTTCTCGCCGAGCACGCCGCCGCGATCGTGCCGGTCACCGCAGTGCTGAAAATCGAGGTCCCCGGCGAGGAGTCGCCCCCACAGGAGCAAACCATCGAAACCTACGGCACCGTGCTGTCCACCAACGGGCTCACGGTCGTCTCCAGTACCTCGCTGAACCCGATCGGCGGACTCGGCGCAATGGAGCTGCCGGTCGGAGGCCGCGTGCAAAGTGTCACACCGCGCGGCACCGTCTCCCAAATCCGCGTGCGCCTGCCCGACGGCGACGAGGTCACCATGCGACAGGTTCTCACCGACGACGATCTCGACCTCGCATTTCTGGCCCCCGACACCGCCGCGAACACCTCAACGCCCCCGTTCCCGCAGGGCGTGGACTTTGCGTCTGGCGCGGAGGCGGAGGTGATGGACGAGATCATCGGACTGGGGCGCGCCGGCAAGCTGTTCAACTGGACCCCGGCGGTCGGCACCTGCCGGATCATTGCGCGGGTGGAAAAACCCCGCCGCCTCTATCTCTTCAGCGCCGGCTTTGTCGGCGGAGTCGGCACTCCGACTTTCACCGCCGACGGCCGCCCGCTCGGCCTCGTGGTCATGCGTCGGCAACGGGCCGCCGGCGCCGGCCGCGGCTTCGCAATGAACCAGGCCGCCGTGATTGTGCCGGCGGCCGAGGTCGCCCTGCTCGCACGCCGCGCTGAAGAGACCGCCATCCGCCCGAAATCGGACCGATAAAATCCAGCCGGAACTCTTCCCCAAAAATTCCCGCCCGCCGCGCGGATCGGGAGTGCATCAGGCTTGCTCGAAGCAACCTCTCTGGATGGGCGCGCAGATCGCCGCCCTCATCGTCGCCGAAGACCGCCGGGCGCCGCCGCTGCTGCCCGGCGGCCGCTGTACCCAATTTGTTTCGGCGCCGGCCCACCGCGGGAGCCCCTCTTTGGGGGCCGTCGTGCCCAGTCTAGTCAGGGCCGCACGCGAACGCGGTAGTAACGGCCCGAACCTGCCGGCGGCAGGGCGTCGACCCAATTGGTCGCATCACTCCCAACCACCCACTCGCCGAGGTTGGTCCACATGCCGGTCGCCAGCTGCACACACCGCTCCACCGCCGCAGTGGTACCCTCATAAAGGTTGCGAACCTGCACGGCCGCCACACCGGAAACCGGCACGCCCACAATGCGCGGGATGTCCGGAAAATCCCGCACCTCGATGCTTTCCACCCAGGCGACGTTCGGCGGCATCCCCACGAAGGTCAGGTCCCCGCCCGCCCAGAAACCAAACCACGCGGGCGTCGCCGGGTCACGCGTCGCGGCACCGGCAACCCGATGAAACCATACGCCGTTCGTGCTCCAGTACACACGGTAGATTCCTCCCTGCCGCGTCAACCGCAACCAGAACGCTCGTCCGCCGAAGTCCCGCAGCTCGTCCGCCCGCGTCACCGGCACGCCGGCCGCTTCCTCCGTCAGCCGAATGCGGCGGGCACCATCCATGCGGCCGTACGCCGCCCGCACAAAGTTATCCGGATCATCCCCCACCAGCAGCGCAACCTGGGCGTGATCATTCGTTGGCTCAAACGCGGCCACCGCCAGCGTCCAGCAGACATCCCCCGTGGACACCGCCGCCAGGTCGCGCTGCACGAGATTGAAATGATTGTTCACCGCACCGGCCATGTCGCCCGCTTGCGCACGCAGAAAACACCGGCCGTTCGTCACCCCGTACCAAATGGGGAAGTGCCCGCCCGAAATCGTCCACCCGCTCACCCCCAAGGGCAGATCGAAGTCATCGCGGAACCGCACCCCCGCCGGCAGAAAGATCGAGTCGTCTCCCTGCCCGGGTGAGACCAGAAAATCGTCGAACAAAACCGTGCTCACATAGCGCGCGTGCGCCACGACAATCCCAAACGTGCGTCCCGCTCGGAGTTCGCCCGAGACATCCACCCACTCATTCGTCACCGCTACCGCGGTGGTGAGGTTCTGCGCAACGCAGCGCAGCCGGAGCTGGTTGCCAGGCAAATACTCGCCAAACAGCGTGAGCTTCCATCGCTCGCTGCCGTCCGAAGCTGGCCCCTGAATGAAAAAGTTCGCCGTCTGGTTCGTAAATAGCCGATCCTTGTAAAACGCCATTCCCTCCTCGAACCCCGGAATGTCCTCCCCCACCCCCACCACCGCAAAATACCCCGAGGTCAGCGCCGGATCCGCCAGCGCCACCAGTCCAACGCTCAGCCGCTCACCCGCGCCTGCCGGTGCCTCGGAAGCCCCGCTCACCTCAAACTTCACCGAGATCGTAAAATTCGTCGGCGTCGTACCACCCAGATTCGTCACCGTCACCGTCGCAAAGTCCACGACGTTCGTCGTGTCCACCGCAGTATCCTGAAACCGCAGTCGCCCGAGCGAAATGGACCACCGCGCCGACGCCTGCCGGTCAAAATCCTCTGCCCCACCACCGAAATCATTCGCATACGGCGCCACGACCACTCCCGCCCGCCCCATCGGAATCGCCACGGCCAGCACCAGCCCCAGCACCCACTCCCTTTGCCTCGTTTTCATCGCTCGTTGTTCATTCACGCCAAACTTCCGAACAGAGCAAGAAGTATTCCAGACTCTTCGATCTCTTCAATCTTGCGAATTCTCGTCCCGTCACGATGAGCTCCAGCGCCCTTGTCTCCGTCCTCCACCACTCGGCGAGAAATCGGTTCGCTTTCGCAGAGCCGTTGTTTCCCTCCCAAAAAACTCCGCCCCGTCCAACCCCTGCCACCTTCCAAGTACTAGGTTTCATCCGCTCGCCGTCTCCTCGAGCGATGACAACCCCATTTTTGATCATCTTTCTTGCGAAAGCGGAGAGCCGGTTCCGTCTGCGCCCTCCGGTCTTCCGCACGCAGCCGCACCGGATCCCACCTCCTTCCCTCCCGCCCACCCCGCCGCCCTCTCGCCCCACTCCGGCCGGCGGCACTGCTCGTCTCGAAGCCGGTCGCACCCGGCTCGCCTTGGACCGCCCGATGTGCTCTAATTATTGCGGGTCAAGGAGCCACTGATTTCCGGTGGGTGGACCCAGAAAGAGGTAGCCATGACAAAACGCGATCTGGTCATTCGCATTGCGCAGGAGACCAATCTGCCTCAACTGGATGTCGCGAAAGTTCTCCAGAAAACTCTGGACCACATCATCGAGGCGCTGCAGCAGGGCGACACTGTTGAGTTCCGAAACTTCGGCGTCTTTTGCGTGAAGGAACACAAACCCCGGATCGGTCGCAACCCAAAGCGGCCGGATCAGGTCGTCGAAATTCCGCGTCGGAAGGTCGTGAAGTTCAAGCCCGGCCGCATCATGCGGAAAACCATTACCGGACGGTAAGCGCCGCGTGTGCCTCGGATGAGTTCCGCAGAATGGTCGCCGCTGCCAGGGATGGCGGATCTCGGCCCTCCCGAAATTCGTCTGTGGCAGCAGTTAGAATCCGAGGCTCGCCGCATCCTCCACCTCTACCGCTGCGAAGAACTGCGCACGCCGATCCTTGAACGGACGTCCCTCTTTGTCCGGGCGATTGGAGAGGAGACCGACGTCGTCCAAAAGGAAATGTTCACATTCGAGGATCGCGGTGGACGCTCGGTGACGCTTCGCCCCGAGGGCACCGCCGGAGCCATCCGGGCGCTGTGCAACGCCGGTGCAGATACGGGCGCACGACTCTATTACCTGGGTCCGATGTTCCGTGCCGAGCGACCGCAAGCCGGCCGCCGCCGGCAGTTTCACCAGCTCGGCGTCGAAATGCTCGGCCCGCCCTCTCCGGAGACCGATGCCGAATGCATCGCGCTGATGCGCAGATTGCTCGAGGCCTGGGGCCTGGGAGACGCACGGCTACGCATCCATACACGCGGCACCGCCGCCGACCAGCCCGCCGTGCGGGAGGGGCTCCGCCATCACCTGGCCGCTGTCCGCGACTCGCTCTGTGAGGACTGTCAACGGCGCTGCGATCGCCAACCGCTCCGCGTGCTCGACTGCAAGCAGCCCGGTTGCCGCTCGCTGATCGCGAAGCTGCCAGCGCTGACCTCCTTCCTCGGCGAAGACTCTCGACGCTACCTGGAGCGTGTCGCCGCGCTGCTATCCGCGCTCGGCATTGAGGCCGAACTCGACGGCTGTCTCGTCCGCGGCCTGGACTACTACGAGCACACCATCTGGGAAGCCACCCATGCCGCGCTGGGCGCCCAGGATGCGCTCGCCGGCGGCGGTCGCTACCGTATTGAGGCCGGTGGCCGCCAAATCGAAGGCGTCGGCTTCGCAATCGGGCTCGAGCGGGTCGTTCTCGCGATGCAGGCGAAGGGTATCGCCACCCCCGCCGATCCGCCCCCCGCCGTCTGGTTGGTCTCCGTGGGCGACCGCGCTGCGGCCGAGAATCTCGTGCTCGCCGAACGCCTGCGGTCCGCCGGCGTCCGCTGCGGCGCCGACTGGTCCGGCCGCAGCGTGAAAGCGCAGATGCGCGCCGCGCACCGCGCCGGCGCAACGTGGGCGGCAATCCGCGGCGACGACGAGTTGGCCGGCGGCACCTGCCGCCTCAAACATATGAAAAGCGGAGAAGAGCGAACGGTCGCGTTGGGCGAACTGCCCACGATCCTCTCGCGTGGTGCGTCCTAACGCCCCACCTCAGCTGGCGAGATGAGTGCGCAGGTCCTCCCGCGCCACCGCACGCACCGCGGGCAACGCAAGACGCCCCACAATCTCCTCGAAAAACCCCTCCAGCAACAGGCGCCGAGCCGCCGGCTCGGACAACCCGCGCGCCCGCAGATAGTGGATCTGGTCGGGATCCAAACTCCCGATCGTCGCGCCGTGCGTGCAGGTCAGGTCGTCCGCGTCAATCAGCAAACCCGGAAGCGAATCCGCCCTCGCGCCGTCGTTCAACACCAGATTGTGATTTCTCTGTAACGCTGAAATCCGCACTGCACCGCGACGCGCGCCGATCAATCCGCGGTACACCGAGTGTGCCCGATCACGCACCGCCACCTTGAAGAGCAGATCGCTGGACGTATCCGGCGCCGAATGCACCTGTACCGTTTGCTGGTCCAGATGCTGCCGGCCCACGCCCACCGATAGCCCCCCGAGCCTCACGGTTGCACCCGGCTCGGCCGCCTCCGCACCCACGCGACTGCGCACCGCACGACCACCAATCTGCAGGCTCGCCAGCTCCGCCTGCGCATCCCGCCCCAGCCGCCCGAACACGTAGTCCATCCCGGCGACCCCCGCACCCAGCCGCTGAAGACGCGCCCAGCGCAGCCGCCCCTCCGCCGCAACCACAAAACGCACCGTCTCGATCAGCAACCCATCCGCGTCCGGCACCCCCTCCACCCGCTCCGTCAAGTGCAACATCGCCCCCGCACCCACCCGAACGCCCAGCCACGGACACCACACCACCCCCGCTGGCATCCGCATCCGAATCAGCACGCCCCGCTCAAACCGCGCGCCCGCGGCCGCCTCCACCACAATCGCCGGCGATGCGAGCCCCATCCCAAAAAACTCATGACGGTCACGCGTTCCCACCGACGGCGCTAACTCCCACAACTCGGCTGCGCCCGCCTCCTCTGTCCTCACCACCTCCGCCAATGGCCGAACCCGCAAACCGCCACCACCCAAAACCCCCGTGCGGTCCGTCACCCTCCAACCACCAGCACACACCGTCACAATCGCATCAAACGGCTCCTCCAGCGCGTCCGGCTCCCCCCCTCGCCCCTCCATCACCGGCACTGGCTCGGCGATCACCGGCCGCCACGGCTCCGGATCAAACCGCCGCGGATCGGTCCGCCGCCACTCCTCGTCCGTCGGCCGCGGCATCGGTCGGGCCAGCGCCGCCTCGAACGCCCCCTGCCGCCACCCGCGCAGCACCGCCGGCTCCCCGGCAGCCAGTCGCTCCACCCCCTCGACCAGCACCGCCGGCGCACCGACCATCGCCACGCCGTCGCTCATCCAATGCTCCCCTCCATCTTGATCTCCAGCAACTTCACCGCCTCCACCGCAAACTCGAGCGGCAGCTGTTTGAAGACCTCCCGGCAAAATCCGTTCACAATCAGCGACCTCGCCGTTTCCGGTTCCACTCCGCGGCTCTGCAGGTAAAACAGCTGGTCCTCACTGATCCGCGACGTCGTCGCCTCATGCTCGATGATCGCCGTGCTGTTCTCCGACTCCACCACCGGGAACGTGTTCGCCGTGCACCGGTCGCCAATCAGCAGACTGTCGCACTGCGAATGGTTGCGCGCGCGCTCCGCACTCGCCAGCACCTGCACCAGCCCTCGATAGGTGTTCACCGACTCGCCCGCCGAAATACCCTTCGACACGATCGTACTGCGCGTCCGGCGGCCAATGTGAATCATCTTTGTGCCGGTGTCCGCCTGCATCCGTCGGTTCGTGAACGCCACCGAATAAAATTCTCCCACGCTGTCATCCCCCCGCAGCACGCACGAGGGATATTTCCACGTAATCGCCGAGCCCACCTCCACCTGGGTCCATGAAATCCGCGAGCGCGCACCACGGCACTCACCTCGCTTCGTCACAAAGTTGAAAATGCCACCCCGCCCTTCCTCATCGCCCGGGTACCAGTTCTGAACGGTCGAGTACCGGATCGTCGCATCCTCGTACGCAATCAGCTCCACCACCGCCGCATGGAGCTGATTCTCATCCCGCATCGGCGCCGTGCAGCCCTCCAGATACGACACCTGGCTGCCCCGGTCCGCAATCAACAGCGTGCGCTCAAACTGACCCGTCCCCGCCGCGTTGATCCGAAAATAAGTCGAAAGGTCCACCGGACACTTCACGCCGGGCGGGATGTAGCAGAACGAACCATCGCTGAATACCGCCGAGTTCAACGCCGCGAAAAAGTTGTCCGCCGGCGGCACCACGCTGCCCAGGTGCTGCCGCACCAGCTCCGGCACCCGCTGCACCGCCTCCGAAAACGAACAAAACACGATCCCTTGCTCCTCCAGCAACTTCTGGTGCGTGGTCGCCACCGAAACGCTGTCGAACACCGCATCCACCGCCACCCCCTCCAACCGCCGCCGCTCATCCAATGGAATCCCCAGCCGCTCAAACGTTTTGACGATCTCCGGATCAAGCTCCTCCCCCGCCCGCAGCCGCTTCGGCGCCGCATAGTAGCGAATCGCCTGATAGTCAATCGGCGGATACTGCACCCGCGCCCACCGTGGCTCGCTCTTCTTTTGCCAGGCCCGCAGCGCGTTCAGCCGAAACTCCAACAGCCACTCGGGCTCGTTCTTTTTGCGCGAAATCAGCCGAACAATGTCCTCGTTCAGCCCCGGCGGCACCAGCTCCTCTTCCACCGCCGATACAAACCCGTGCTCGTACTCGCGCAGCAAACGGTTGTCGTCCGGTAGCGTCGGCATCCCTCAGCCCTCCCCCGCCACCTCTGCACCCGCCGGCTCCCGCAGCCAGTCGTATCCTCGCGCTTCCAGCTCGCGCACCAGCTCCGGTCCGCCGGACCGCGCAATCCGCCCGTCCACCAAAATGTGCACGTGGTCCGGCGGCAGATGGTTCAAAATTCGCTCGTAGTGCGTAATGATCAACACCCCCACCTCCGGACCCACCACCCGCTGCACACCCCGCGCCACCACCTTCAACGCGTCAATGTCCAATCCCGAATCCGTCTCGTCCAACACCACCATCTTCGGCTTCAGCATCAACATCTGCAAAATTTCCATCCGCTTCTTCTCGCCGCCCGAAAACCCCTCGTTGATCGGCCGGTTCAAAAACGACTCGTCCATCTCCAAAAACCGCGCCGTCTCCCGCAGCTCACGAAGAAACACCCCAGCCCTCGCCGCATCCCGCCCCCGAACCGCCTCAATGCACGCCTTCAGAAACTGCACCGTCGTTACCCCCGGAATCGCCACCGGATACTGAAACGCGAGGAACAACCCCCGCCGCGCCCGCTCCTCCGGCGCCAGCCCCAGCACATCCTCCCCCCGCAACCGCACCGTACCGCCAGTCACCTCGTAGTCGGGATGACCCATCAGCACGTTCGACAACGTGCTCTTCCCCGATCCGTTCGGCCCCATCAGCGCATGCACCTCGCCGCCGCACACCGTCAGCGACACCCCGCGCAGAATCGGCCGGCCCGCCACCGCGGCCTCCAGATTCTCAATCTCTAGAATCGGATCGCGTTCACTCATTGCCCACCCTCACACGTCAAATCCCAGCTCCAACCGCAGATCCTCGCTCATCATCGCCGGACTCCACGCCGGCTCAAACACCAGCTCCAGCGACTCCTCCCGCACCCCCGGCACCCCCCGCACCGCCTCCCGCACCAGATGCGCCAAATACGGCCCATACGGACACCCCGGCGAGGTGAACGTCAGCCGCACCCGTGCCACCCCGTCCTTCACCTCAACCCCATACACCAACCCAAGGTTCACCACGTCCGCATGCAGCTCCGGATCCTGAACACGCGTCAACGCCTCCCAAATGCGTTGCGCCGTCGCCGCATCCGCATCGGTCACCGCTGGGCCATTCACCGCTTCACTCACGCGCATACACCCCACAGCATCCGGTAAGCGCTACAATACCCCTCACCAAAAGCAAATCAACGGCGCGGCCACGCCGATGATCCCCCTGCCACCGCCGGCGCCCGCGCCCTCTCCCAAAGGCCGAACCGCCGACCCTCCGCCGGCTCCCAGTAAGCCGCCGGCGGGTCTCCACCCCTCAGCTCACGAGACGGCCACCGGCGGCGACACCAGCCGCTCAAAATGCGGAGACGGCTCGAAAATACCGCCGCTCTCCGCGTAAAACTCCGGCCCCAGCTCGTACACGCCCCCCCGCACCCGCGTCCATGGCGCCTCTCCCCGCGGATGCTGCGACACCATCGCCGCCCAGTCGCGGTAGTTCTGATGCCCATTGCTCTCCAACAGCCCCAACCCCAGCCCCGGAAACGGCGCCAGCCTCGCCGCAAAATTCTTGTGCCAGTCCACCAGAATCGGATGCACCGTCAAATCCGCACAGAAACACGGCACGTCACGCGCATGCGCCGCGGACACTATCCGCATCGTCATGCTCAGCGTCTTCGCGATCGTCTTCACCGCGATCGCGCGGTAGCCCATCTCAATGCGCTCCACCGCGTGACGATCCGTGTGCGCAGTTTCGTCCGCCGCCAGCCGTACCGGAATGTCCCGCACGTCAATCTCTGACTCCTCCGCAAACGGCTCCTCCATCACCGCCACTTGCTCCAGCGCGCCAATCGCCTGTAAATGATCCAGCAGCCGCAGAAACGTCTCCTTCTTCTCGTACCGCCCATTCGCATCAAAGTAATACGGCAGCCGCCCGTCCTTCGTGTGGGGCGTTCGCATCCCGCCGATCGCCGAATGAATCGCGGAGATCCGCGCCTTGTCCTTCTCCAGCATCTCCGACTGCGAGCCGGGCTGCCCAATCTTGATCTTCAGGAAGAAATAGCCTTGCTCGACCGCCGCGCGGATCTCCTCGACCGGCAGCCCATACGAGATCAGCGGAATCGCTGCCACCCGCTCATGCCGCCACCCCAGCGCCTCGCGGTGCTCCGGCGGAATGAAATCATCAAACGACCGCAAACCGTTCTCCTTCGCGAACAGCAACCACGCCGCATGATCCACCGCCACCAGCGCGTTCAGCGCAAACGTCGGCCGCAGATTCGCCCGGCCCGTGATCCGCCGCCCATACTCCAGCACCTCCGGATACAGCTGATCCATGAGCTCGTCCGGTCGACGGAACTCCCTCCCGCGCGCCAGCCGCAGCGCATGCTCCGTCATCGCATACATCAGCGCGTTCCCCGCCGCCTCCGCGTTCGCCTCAAATACCGCCGCATCGCTCCACAACACACTCTGCGTCCCGATCCCCGTCGCGAACGCCCCCGACTCGCTCTCCATCCGAACCACGACCTGCCAGATTTCCGACATGTACCCGCCTTTGAAGCCAAACGGACGCACCAACGGGCACCGCTCGAAGTTCGACCGCGTCGCACGAATACGGATCGGCTTCAGCGCTCCCCAATGCGTCCCGCCCAACACTCCCGCGCCCCCCAGCGCTGCCATCGCGCCCAGAAACTCCCGCCGCTTCATGCCGGCACCTCGTAACTCCACGGCGCCCGATGAGGACGGCTCAACATCGCGTTGGCCTCATCATCCCCGATGAAACGCTCCGCCCTCGGATCCCACTTCAGCCGCCGATCGAGCTTCATCGCAATGTTCCCCAAATGGCATACCGTCGTCACCCGATGCCCCACCTCCACCGGCTCCACCGGCTCCTTCCGCGTCAACACGCACTCGATGAAGTTCCGGTAGTGATTCGCGCTCTCATACAGACGAATCGAATCCGGCCCCGGCCGCCACTCCGCAATCGCCGGCGACGACGCCGTGATCCGCCGCCCATCCGTTTCAATCCATCCCTCCGTCCCCTCAATCCGCACACCAAACTGCCGCGGGTCCGTCACGCATTCCAGCTCCACACCGTTCTCAAACCGACACCCAAAATGCACCTTCGTCGCCGTGTCGAACAAATCACCCGTCGGCGGCCATTCCGCTCCCAGGTTCCATACCTCCACCGGCCCGGTATCATCCAGCCCCAGCGCCCAGAGAGCCACACCGTTCGAATGATGCCCAAAGTTTGTCGTCTGTCCGCCCGAATAGTCGCTGATGAACCGGAAACGATACAGACACCGGTCCGGATGATACGGCGCCATCGGCGCTGGCCCCAACCACATCTCGTAGTCAAACCCATCCGGCACCGGCGCCGGCTTCCACCCCGGCCCCGGCCCCTTGAAATTGTTCGGCGCCACCAGCGTCCGAACGCGCAACGGCCGCCCCACCGCTCCGTTGCGCACCGCCTCGCAAAACCGCCGAATCACCGGCGTGGACCTCCACTGACTCCCCGTCTGAAAAATCCGCTGGTGCCGACGCACCGCCCGTATCATCTCCTGCCCGTCCCGCACCGTCAGACCCAGTGGCTTCTGACAGTAAATGTCCTTCCCCGCCGCCGCCGCCCGGATCGCCATGATCGCATGCCAGTGATCCGGCGTAATGATCGCCACCGCATCCACATCCTTGCGCGACAGCACCTCCCGAAAATCCCCCGTCATGTCACAGCCGCGATACTGCCCCGACCGCGTCGATTTCGCGTAGTACGAATTCACCAAATCCCGCACCGGCTCACGCCCCAAATACTGGTCCGGCGTCTTGTAGCCGTGACTGGCGCGATTCACATCACACACCACCACCACCTGCAGCTGCTCAATCGGCAGAAACTCCCCCAAATCGACCGGAGCCTGATTTCCACACCCGATCACACCCAACGCCACTCGCGAGTTCGGTCCGGGCCACCGCACCACCTCCGCTCGAACAATCTGCGGTGCACAGCCCGCCGCCCACCCGATCGCGCACGATCTCAAAAACTGTCGACGCCGCACCAACCCACGGATCGCACCCCCACCCGTCCCTTCGCCGCTGCAGCTCCGCTTCATTGCACGCCTCCTGGTTCCGACACACTCTTAGGGTAACCGCATTGCCCGCATGCGCTCAACCGCCCACACCTCGAACACGCACAACCATCACCCGGTTTCGCTCGCGTGAAAAGTGCCTGCTCGGCTTCCCTCTCCCTCGAGTCCATCCCTACCGCCTAAACCCCCTGGCCCCCTCGCCCGCCTCGCCCGAAATCACCCTCTTGACACCCGCGCCCACCTAAACTATGATCGCCTCCATTCGGAGCGTCGGTTCGGACTTTTCGGGGGTCGGTTTCGGACGCCCTGGGGTTGACGACGACCGGCGGTGCTCTTTGACATCGCGGTCAGAGGCGTGCGGGGTCTCGGAGGCCCCGCACGCCCAGCTCGGGTACCGGCTCT
>JAOACR010000018.1 GCA_026417735.1 Kiritimatiellia bacterium | reverse complement strand
CGCAAAGCTCGCCCATTCGCTCCGCGTGATGGCACGCGTCCGCGGGGCCCTCGCCCGCACCGTCGCCGCGCTGCACGACGTGCTCGAAACCACCCCGCTCGCGCTCGACGACCTCCGGCGGCTCGGTTTCTCCGACGCGGTGGTTCGCCGCGTGGACCTGCTCACCCGGCGTCCGCGCGAACGGTACTTCGACTACATCCGTCGGCTCGAGGGTGATTCTGTTGCTCGCAGGGTGAAACTCGCAGATCTGGACGACAACGCAACGCGCCTTCGCGCTGCCGCAGCGCGCTCCGTTCGCGCCCGTCGCAAACTGAAGCGCAACCGCGCGGCCCGTCGCCGTCTTCTTCGTCTCGGACCCTAACCCCGGCCGCACCTCCCGTGCGGCCAGCAGGCTCGGGCGCGGGCTTCCTGCCGCGGACCCTATCCGCCCGCTCAGCGCGGCAGCCGCCGGCGCAGCAGCACCGCCGCGGCCACCATCGCCACCAGACCCAGCGTTGCGGGCTCCGGCACGACCGTCAGTG
The DNA here is from genome assembly GCA_026417735.1 of Kiritimatiellia bacterium. Lineage (NCBI taxonomy): Bacteria > Pseudomonadati > Kiritimatiellota > Kiritimatiellia > Kiritimatiellia bacterium. The sequence continues at coordinate 132,259 of JAOACR010000018.1, read as the reverse complement.
TGATGTTGCTCGTGTCGTAGTCAATCTCGAACAACGTCGTGCCCACCGTGAACTGAGCACCATCCGGCAGGCCGTTGAACGTGCCCGAGAGCGCGCTGAAGCCCTGCACGATCGTGAAGCTGTCGCCGTAGACCGGCGTGAAGCCCAGCAACACGTTCAGCGTCGGATTGTTCAGCGTCAGCGACCACGACCCGCCCGCGAAGAGCAGTTGATCGTACTGTGTGCCGACCGTGAGCCCGTTCAGCTCCACCTCCAGCGTCGAGCCGGTGTCGAGCGTCAGATCGCCCATCATCGTGAGGATGCCCGGGCTCAGACCCGGCGACAGCGTCGAGCCGCTGTCCATGATCAGCCCGCCGACGAACTTCCCCTCACCCTTCAGCGTCTGCCCGGTGCCGAACTCCACCGTCGAGAGCGTCCCCGTTGCGACGATCTGCGCGCCGCTGTCGATCTGGATCGTTCCGCTCGCAAGCGCGCCAAGGTTCGCCAGCTCGAGCGTGCCCGCCTTGACCCGGGTGAGGCCGTTGTAGAGCGCGGGCTGCCGCAGCACCAGCCGGCCGAGGCCATCCTTCGTCAGCGCGTCGGTGAAACCGCCATTGACAGACTGCGTTACCACCACGCTCACGTTCGGCGCGACGACCACCGTCGGTGTGCCGGAGATCGTGACCGTGCCGCCGAGTCCGAGGAAGCCCGGCATGTTGTTCGTGACCACCAGCGTGTGCGAGCCGATCGAAACCGGCCCGACGAGCGCCATCGGAATATCCCGCGACCCGATCAGGCTGATCGTCGAGTTGCCATCCACGAACACCGCATTCGGCAACGCAAACCCGTTCGTGTCGGCGATGAAGAGGGAGCCGTCCTCTGGCGCCCGGAGCGGCTGGAAGTACTCCATCATTGGCGCGCCGCGCCCCTGCGGATCCCAGCCAAAGCCCAGATCCCAGCGCGTCCACCACTGGTTCGCGTTGCCACCACCCGACGAAGCGGCATTGCCCAGCCGCAGGTCGAACTGGTGGATCCCCGGCGGCAGATCGATCGAGCCGAGGCTCGGAATGTTGTACACCGTATTGTTCAACACATCGTTGGTCACCCCGCCGACGATGATCCGCAGCCGGACGTTGTCGTCAAAGCTCTCCGCGAACGTGTAGACGACATTGGTCGGCCCCGGATTGATGATGAACCCCTGATAACCGTAGGTGCTCTGCTCCGAGATGGCCCGGTTGCTCATGTTCTGCTCGAGATCACCCGCATAGGCGCCCAGCGCGACGGCGGCGCGCGGGTTCGTGTGCTGATTGAAGGACCCCGCCAGATGCTCCTCGTAGAAGCCGGCGAGACTCAGGTTGAGCGTGCCGCCCACCAACCGCAACGAGCCAGTGCCGAGCGCGTCGCGCATCTTCACCGTCAGCGTGCCGTTGCTGACGATCGTCCCGCCACTGTAGGTGTTCGTTCGCGCGAGAATCAGCGCCCCTTCGCCCACCTTGCGAATGCCGCCCGCACCCGAGACTAGAGCGAGGATCTCCACCCGCTCATCCGGCGCACCGGTGACGGTGAGGTTGCCAAACAGTCGCACCGGCACAGTGTTCCAGATCTTCGTCTCCTTGTCGCGGCCCCACGCCCTCAGCGCGCCGCCGTAGACGTTCAACCCCAGGTTGGTCGCCGCTGCGACGTCCGTCCGCGTCGTGTGCACGTGCAGGCCACCCCGGCCCACTTCGAGCGTCCCGCCGACGAGGTTCCACAGCGACGTCCGCCAGAGATTGGCAGGAGCTGGCCCATCTATCCGGATAAATGCGATCTGCCCCGCTCGAACCGTGCCGCCGGTCTGGTTGACGATGCTCCACCCGTCCCATGCCATCGTCAGCCGGTTCGAGACCACCAGCAGACCGCCGGCCATGTTGTAGACGTTCGTGCCCGGCCAGTGCGCGAACCGCACGACATTCAGGTTCGTACTCCCGATCAGCACGGTCCCGCCATCCTGCAGCATCAGGCTGGGCCGGTTCGCCGCGAAGTTCGCACCGTAGAATGAAGTGCCGACAGCGCCCACCTCGAACGTCGCACCGGGTTCGATCCGCCAGATCGCCGGCCCCACCCCCGTCACGTTGGTGCCGCCGACGCCGAACGTGCCGTTGGTCATCAACACCGAGCTGCCGGCCGCGAAGACAAGGCGTCCGCTGTAGACGTTGATGTCGCTGCCAAAGAGGTTATTGGGACCGCTCAACGTGAGCGTGTTCGCGCCAAACTTATCCAACCCGCCGGTCCCGAAGATGTTGCCGGTAAAGTTGTGATCCACCGACGTGTTGAACCGAAGCGTCCCGTTGTTCCACACCGGCTGGCCGGTCGGAATCGACGCGGCGGTCATCTCACCCACCTGCAGCACGCCACCGATCGAGGTCTTGCCGGTGTAGGTCGCTGGGTTGAGCAGAATGAGCGTTCCACCGCCCTCTTTGCTGAGGCTGGCCAGATCCATCGCGACCGCCACCCTCGTCGTCGCGGAGGCGACGAAGAAGACCGCGTCGCCAGAAATGATCTTTCCGCCACCCACCGAGTCCACGAACGCGAAGTTGTTCGTGCCCAGGTGCCGGTACCCACCGCCCGCGATGGTCAGGTTGTTGCCGGCGAGGTTCACCGCGGCGACCAGCTGGTTCGACACCACCAGCGTGTTGATCGAGCGGTGCGCGGTGAGGTTGGTGGTCTCCGCGATCCGGTTTGCGGTCAGCCGCAGGTCCTGGTTGATCTGATTCGCGGAGCCGTCGAACTCGGGCAGGTACAGCGGCACATACACGCCGCGCTCGGTGCTGTAGCGCGCAAAACCCGCGCCGTTCACCGTCGCGAACGGGATCGTCGCGCCATCCGCGAGCCCGTCAATCAGCACGTGCGGCCCGGGCGCGTTCGTCGCTGTGTCGCCGAGGAAGTAGTAGGTGGGCGAGGCGCCGACGTTGCTGAACGTGAAGTTCACCAGCCCCTGCCGGTGCACCAGTCCCGCGAGGTGTACGATGCTCGTCGTGCCGTTCGCGGCTGGAATTTGCTGGTCAATGGCGAGCGTGCCGCGTTCCAGCGTGACGACGCCAAGGCGCTCGTAGCTGAACTCGTTCGTCGCGGCGACCAGTTGCAACGTGCCACCCCAGCCGATGATCGGGGCGGAGTCCGGCAGGCGGTTCGCCAGGTTCACGCCCCGGCTGTTGTCGAGCGCCAACGTGCCGCCCTCCATCCGCAGCTCCGAAATCGCCAGCGCGGTGGAGTTGCTGAGCAGCCTGAGCGTGCCGGCATTCATCTGCAGCGGGCCGGCGAACGTGTTGGTACCGGTGAGCCAGATCTCACCCGCGCCCTCTTTCCGCAGGCCGCCCGCGCCGCGGAACTCGGAGAAGAGCGCATTGCCGGGGCCGCTCACCAGCGCGACGCCGTTTGTCAGCACCACCGGCTGCACGAAGTAGTTCTGCCCGGCGCCGATCGTACCGCTGTTGACGAACACGCCGCCGGCCGACCGCAGCACCACGCTCTTCGCAACCGGGTTCGAGAAGTTGTGCACCCAGAACCACGCGTTGCTCCAGACCGTCAACGCCTTGGTCGGATCTCCGAGGCCGGTGACAAGAGTCTCCACTCCGAAGATGCCCTCGCGGATCTCGATGTTGCCGAGCGCCGGATCCACCCAGGTGCCCACGGACAAAATCACCGCGTTGGTGCCCACCTTCCTGAGGTTGTACGGATTGCCACCGGTGCTGAGCCATCCGTCCACGGTGTTCGTGTTGCGGATGTCCCAACGGCCGGTGCCGCCAAAGGTGGTGTCGCCGAGCAGCGTGACGCGGCGCAGCGCCTGTATCTGACTGGCACCGCTGTTCACGATCGCCCCCCGTCCGTCAACGCCCTCACCCGACGCGAACACCTCCTCGTAGCCGAGATGTCCGACCATGTTGCCGTAGATGTCGAGCGTCGCGCCGGAGGCGACGTACGTCCCCGCGTTGGACACGCCGACGCCCGAGGAATGCGTCAGCACGAAGATCCCGTTGCTGATCAGCGTCGGCCCGGTGTAGTCGTTTGCGGCGCCCATGAACGCCGGCGCGCTGCCGAGCTTGATCAGCGTCGCGCCGCCGGTGATCCGTGCGCCGGCGAGTGTGTTCGTGAACGTGTACGCGCGGCCACCGTCCACCGTCATGACCGCGGGCGCGACCGGCTCGGAGATCGTCACGTCGAACCGACCCGTAGACAGCAGGCTGTACGCGGTCTGGTCAAACCGCACGCGGTCGGCCTGCCAGAACGTCTCCGGCGTCACGCCGTCCAGGAAGTTGTTCGTGGTGCCCTTCACGTTCCAGAACGCGCTTTCCGGACCGCCCCGCCACACGAGCGTTTTGTTTGCGCCACTGACGTCCAGCCAGATCGCGTTCGGGTCGCTGTCGTTCAGCGCGAACGAATACCGGCTGTTCGTCATCACGCCCATCGCCAGCGCCAGGTTCGCCGCGCCGCCGCTACGGGTGCCCATGTTCGTCACGATCGCGTACCGCGGCGCGCTGAACTCGTTGTTCAGCGCAAAGACGTTCACCGTGCTCACGCCGCTGAACGTCGCCGCACCAATGATCTCCAGCAGGTCGTTCACGCCACCGCCGACGGTGCCGACGTTCGCCAGCTCAATGTCCAGCGTCGCATTGTTGAACGTCGCCGCGTTGCTGAACGTGATCGTGCCCGGCGACCACCCCGGGATCACGCGGCCCTGCAGCGTCGCATCGCCCACGACGCCCACGCCGCCGGCCAGCGTCTGTCCCGCGGAGAGCGTCCAGCCACCGAGCTCCGCAACGTCGAACACCGACCCCGGATAAAACGCGAGCACCGCGCCCGGGGCCGTGAACGCGCCGCCCGGGCCGAGCTTCAGCCGGCCGGCCATGTTCGTGAACGCGGCCGACGCGACGGTGCCGTAAATCCGAAGTTCACCCGGTCCGTACTTCGTCACTGGGCCCGCACCCACCCACGGCGCGGTGTTCGTGAACGTGACTGCCGGGTTCGACACCGTCAGAAACTTCGCGAAACTGCCGTTGAAGACGGTGTTCGTGAACACGAACTCGCCGCTGCCGACAAAGTTCGGACCGCTCTCGGTGTGCCACCACTGCTGATGGCCGAGCACGCGCGTCGCGCCGCCCACGGAGGAGAGCCACGTCCGCGGTGTCGCGATGTACACCAGGTTCGTCACACCGAGCGCGGTATCGCTGCCCAGCGCCAGACCGCCCTCCTGCAGCACGACCATCCCGTTGAAGGTGGAACCGGAGCCGGTCAACGTGAGCGTGCCGCCACCGCTCTTCACAATGCTCGGGTTCGTGAACGTAACACCCGGCGGCGAGATGAACCGGTTCGGGATCGTGTAGTCTCCCGTGCGGCTGAACACCACGCGCCCACCCAGGTTCGTAACGTCGCCGACGCCAAGGTCACCGGTCGCTCCGCCCTTGCCCACATCCACCGTGCCGGTCGAAACCGACAGGTTGCCGGCCCACGCGCTGTTGTCGCCGGTGACGAACACCGTGCCGTTCGAGAGTATGATCAAGCTCCCGCTGCCGCTCATCGGCCCAGCGAGCGTCAAGAACTGCCCCGCCCGAGCCTCGACATTCACCCGCCCCATCACCTGGATCGGCCCGGCCCAGACGTTCAGATTGGTGAAACCGCCGACCTGCGCCGTGAGGTTCGCGTTGTGGTCCAGAATCAGAATGCGGTTCACCGGATTCGTTTGGTTGTAAATGTCGAGTGTCGCGCCGGCCATCACGCGGACGGAGTTCGTCGCCGGCCCGAGCCAGATCGTGTTGAACTCCGTGCGGAAGAGCCCTTGGCCGACGACGATGTCAATCCCGCTGCCCACCGTGACGTTCTGCCAGGCCTTTTCCGCGGTGCCGGTGAAGACCAGTTGCACCGGCCCGACCATGGACGCAATGAATGCGTCGTTCGTGGGCCAGAGCCCGACCGCGCGGATGTCCCACCGCCGGTTCCCACCGAAGATGGTGTTGCCGACGAGGTACACGCGCTGCATCGCGTTGATCGCATCGGTGCCAGAGCTGTTCACCACCGCGCCGGTGTTCGCCACACCACCACCCGCAATGTAGAAGAGCTCGGCGCCCAAATTCTGGCCGTTCACATCAATCGTGCCGCCGTTGGTGATCCACGTCGCGCCGACGATGGAACCGAGCGCGGAGGGATTGCCCACCCGCAGCGTGCCGCCGGTCACCGTCACCGGACCGCTGAAGTCGTTTGCGGTGTTGATCACCAGCAGGTTCGTGCCGCCCTTGAAGAGTTCCGCCCAGCCGCTGATCCGACCGCTACCCGCAAAGGTGATGTTGCTGAGGCCCTCAACAATAATCCGCTCCGGCGCAACCGCGCCGACAATGTTCACCGTGCCCGTGCGAACGCGGTCGAGCGATGTATTGACATTTCCGAAGCGGACGATGTCCGCCTGCCAGAAACGATCGGTGGAGGTGGTCGTCTCGTTATAGAAGGCGTAATGCGCACCGACGTTCCACGTTGCATTCGTGCCCACCCAGCTCAGTTCGTTCGGCCCGCCACCGGCCGGCGAGAGCGTGATCACGCCCGGCGTCGTATCGTCCACGGTGAAGGCGGTATAGCGCGTGTTGGTCGGGATCACCGTCAGCAGCGACGCGGTGCCGGTGAGACTGTTGGTGTAGGTGAAGACCGGCACCGCGCCGGTGAACGCTCGCAGCGGCGTCACCACGATCAGCGCGCTGGTGTCAAACACCAGATCGTTCGCGGAAAAGAGGTCCGCATCGACGCCCGGAGCCGAACCGCCCGGATTGAACACCACCGCGCCGTTCGTGAACGCCATCGTGCCCGGGGTCGAGAGAACCCCGGGGGCCACCACGTCGCCCGCGGAGAGCGCGCCGCCGGCCGCGCCGGCCGCGACGACCGAGCCGGTTGCGGCCAGAACGCCGCCGATCGAATGCAACGACACCGCCCCCGAGAAACCGCCCAGCATCGTCTGCAGGCCCGCCCCCGTCTTCACGATCCGCAGCGTCGCCGACGGTCCGGCCGCAACCCGGCCCGTGTAGCTGCCGCTTGCGTCGTTCGCGCCCAGCCACAGCTGTGCCGCGCCGATGCTGTTGGTCAGCACACTGCCGCCGCTCAAACCGTTGATCGTTTCAGTGAACCCTGCCAGATCGAGTGCTCGCGGAGTAGCGAGGCTGTGCACCGGATACGTGACCTGCGGCAGCAGGACCACGTTGCCCGCGCTCGCGCCGTCCGGAATCACCTCGTTCGCACCAAGCCGCAGCCGCGCGTCGTTCGTCAGCCCGCCCTGGAAGGTGTTCGCGCCCGCCAGCACGACCCAGCCCGGCGTCGAGTCGGCCGCGATGTACAAACCGCCCGGGCCGGAAATCGGGCTCAGCACCTGCAGCCCCGCCCACCAGCCCGCCTGTAGACCACCGCCGGCGTCCGTACCGCCGGCGAGGAAAATGCCGCGGTTCGGATGAATCACGACCTCGTTGTTCCAGTTCATCAACCGGCCGCGATTGGTCAGCGTGATCGCATCGGAGACCAACGAGGCCGGCACCGCGCCCAGAGCGCCATCCGTGGCCGCGCGCAGCTGGCCGTTCGACATCACCACCCACTTCCCCGTGAAGCCCGTGTTCGTGACGTTGTCCAGCTGCAGCGATCCGGCACCACTCTTCTCCAATCTGAAGGCGCCATGAATTGGCCCGAAAATCGCCGCGTTCCCACTGTGTACATGGATCCGGGCGTCGTTGGAGAGCGTCACCGTCCCCCGCACCAGCGAGCCACCGTCAATCCGCAGCGCGCCGAGAATCCCTGCCGACTCCGCAAAGCCGAAACCGGAAATCACGATGGGGCCGACGTTCGTCGCGCCGACCAGGTACAGCTGGCCGCCGTTGGTGACGGTGATGCTGCCGGAACTGATCTGCGAGAACGAGGCGACGCGCACGCGGTTGCTGAAGTCAATCGTCACCGGCCCGCTGTAGGTGTTCGCGTTGTTCGTCACGAAGAGCTCGGCAATGGCCGCGCCGGCGACGTTGCTCAAGCTCACGCGCAACGGGGCGGTGCCGGTGATCGTCCCAAACCACTGAAACTGCCCCGCGCCGGTCAACTGCACCGCCGCATTGATCGCGAGCGCGGCGTTGCTGTTCAACTGCACCACTGCGTTCGCCGGCGCATTGTGCCAGACCTGCGCGGCGGTGGTCGTGATCGAGAGGCCGATGGTCTGCGTGCCGCTCACGGTGTTGGACATGCCGGCGGTGAGGCGGATGCCGTTGCCGCTCAGCGTCCACGTACTGTTCGAAAACCACAGCCACTGAAAGATCCGAGCGGAAAGATTGTTGGTCGTCGCGTGGCCGGTGCCCTGGCCAAAGATCAAACTGTCGTTGTCTACAGGCACCGAGCCGGGCAACCAGTTTCCAGTGTTACTCCAAACCCGGTCACCTCCAGTTGCGCCGCCGGTCCAAGTTACATCGGCCGCAAACGAGCCTGCGGTGAAACCGAGCAACGCGATCAGAATCCCCAGCCGCACGCGTGAGCACTGCATGGCGATCTCTCCCGTGTTGGCCATCACGTGTTTAGGCTACTACAACTTTGGTAGAGGTGTCAATAGCTTTTTTTGGACGCGGCCGGGTCGTCAGAAAGATGGGAGGCAGGTGTGATAAGCTCCTGGCCATGCGGGCGTGGCGAGCAAAGTTGAGCGGGATCGGACTGCTTGCCGTCGTCGCCGCAGGCATCACCCGGCCGCAGGTCCCCGCTGCCGCCGGCGAGGGGCTTGAGCGGGACCCATCGAGCGCAATGCAGCGATCGGAAGACGGAATCAGATTGGGGCTTTCACGCTCGACCGCAGAGCCGGCCCAAACCGCTGGCGACGAGTGGTGCATCGTGCGCTCCGCCGATGCGGGCTTCGTCGCGGAGGTGAACCGGTTCACTGCGTCGGTCCGCTGGCTTCAGCCGGCGGGGGGGGCGGCTCGCACGTTCGTGGCAGTGCGCGAGCCGGTCGCCGCCGCGTTCGGATTGGGCGGGCGGATGCTCGTGGTCGCCAACCTGCTGCCCGCCTCCCGACCGCAGCTGGACGATGACCTTGCGCAGATCGCCGCGGAGGTCACGCTGATTGAGCCGGACGCGGCCACAGCGATCACGCACGTTGCGTTGCCCGACGGCAGCCACAGCGCGCGCGGGCTGGCGGTCTCGCCGGACGGGCGCTTCGCGGTCGTCACCCACATCGTCGCGAACTACCACCAGCCGGCATGGTCGGCGGACCGTGGCGGGATCAACCGGAACGCGCTGAGCGTGATTTCGCTCGAGGAGCGCGCCCGCTGGCTCACGCTCGGCCTGGATGACGAGCACCGCGGCGCGGCAAACCCCTGGGCGGTCGCGTTCGATCCGGCGGGGGGGCGGCTGGTGGTCGCGCACGCGGGCACGCACGAGCTGACGGTGCTGGCCTGGCCCCCGCTTCTCGAGGCGGCGCGGCGAACGCGCGGCGCGGATGAGCGCAACCGCCCGGCGGCGACGCCGGGCGAATGGCGCGCGTTTGGCCGGCGGCTCGCGGTGCCGGTGCGCGGCCCGCGGACGGTCGTGATCGACGGCGACGAAGCGATCGTGCGCGGACACTTCGACGGCGCGGTCGCCGCGGTGAGCCTCTCGCGCGCGGATTCGGCGCCCCGACTGCTACGCGTCGGGCGCTGGCCGCCCGCCGACGAGGCCCGCCTGGGCGAGTTCCACTTCCACGACGCCCCCGGCGCCGGCTGGCAGAGCTGCGCCAGTTGCCATCCCGACGGCCGCGACGACACGCTCAACTGGGATCTGCCGAACGACGGCATCGGAAACCCGAAAAACACCAAAAGCCTGCTGCTGGCGCCCTTCACGCCGCCCGCGATGTGGCGGGGTGTGCGGGGCAACGCGCGTGACGCGATCCGCGCGGGGATGCGGCACATGCTGGGCGAACCGGAGGATCTCGCGCGGGAGGCCGCGATCGAGGCGTACCTGCGCTCGCTGCGGCCTGTGTCCATCGCGACGGCGGTGGCATCCGACGATCCCGCGGAGGCGGAGCGCGGCCCGAGCGAGACTGCGCGGCGGGGCCGGGCGCTCTTTCACGGCCGGGCCGGCTGTGTGCAGTGCCATCCGCCGCCGTGGTACACCGCCATGCGTGCGGTCGACCCCGGCGGCGGCGTTGCGTACGACATCCCGACGCTCGTCGAAGTCTGGCGCACCGCGCCGTATCTGCACGACGGCTCCGCGCCGACACTGCGCGTGGCGATCCGCGACTTCAACCCGCTGCAGCGGCGCGGCCGCACCGCGGAACTCACCGAACAGGAACTCGACGATCTCGTGGAATTTGTGCGATCGTTGTGAAGCGCGGCGCGGCCGGCCGGCGGCGCCGGCAGCGGAGATCGAGGAACGATGACCAAGGTGGTGGTGGTGGGCGCGGCGGGCCGGATGGGCCGCACCCTGGTGCGCTGCATCGCGACGCGCGCGGTGCCGGAGGTGGAGCTGGTCGGCGCGGTGGACCTGTGGGACAGTCCGGAGATCGGACGCGATGCCGGGCTGGTCGCCGGCGCGGGCGAGCTGGGCGTTGCGCTCACCGCCAACCTCGCCGCCGTCGCGCCGGCCGCGGACGTCGTGATCGACTTCAGTGCCCATCACGGCACCGCCGGCAACGCGTCGCGCTGCGCGGAATGGCGGCGCGCGTTGGTGATCGGCACCACCGGCCTGAACGCGGAGGAGCGGCGAGAGGTCGAGCTGGCCGCGCGGCGGATCCCGGTCGTGATGTCGCCGAACATGAGCGTGGGCGTGAACCTGCTGCTGGCGCTGGTCGAGCGGGCGGCGCGCGCGCTGCGCGGCCGCGGCTACGACGTGGAAATCATCGAGCGCCATCACCGCCAGAAGCGCGACGCGCCCAGCGGCACCGCGCTGGCGCTCGGCGAGGCGGTCGCGCGCGGGTTCGAGTGGCCGTGGGACGAGGTCGCGGTGCACGGACGCCACGGGATGAGCCCGCACGCGCGGCCGGAGCGCCAGATCGGATTCCACGCGGTGCGAGGCGGGGACCTTGTGGGCGACCACACAGTGCTGCTGGCCGGCGCGGGGGAGTGCATCGAGCTCTCGCACCGCGCGACGAGCCGTGAGACGTTCGCGGTCGGCGCGCTGCAGGCGGCACGGTGGATCGTCGGCCGGCCACCGGGCCTCTACTCGATGCGCGATGTGCTGGAGCTCGACACCCCAACGGAGACATCACCATGATCGTGACCCTCGTGCACGTGCGCGTGAAATCCGAGCATCTGGCCGACTTCATCGAGGCCACCCGCCGCAACCACGAGGCCTCGATCCGCGAGCCGGGCTGCCGCCGGTTCGACGTGCTGCAGTCCGCCGATGACCCGACGCACTTCGTGCTGTACGAGGCCTATGCGAGCGAGGCCGACGCGGCCGCACACAAACAGACGCCGCACTATGCGGCCTGGCGCGACGCGGTTGCGCCGTGGATGGCCGAGCCGCGCCGTGGGGACCGCTACCACGCGCTGGCGCCGTCAGGCTGAGCGCCGCTGGCCGCTCCCACGACTGCGCCGCCTCCGGCTTGCAATCGTCCGGCGATGCCGGATGATGAAGACGATGGAATGTCCGTAGAGGAGACCCCGCATGAACCGTCGTTCATTTCTCCAACATGGAGCGGCCGCCGCGTTCGCGATCTGGAGCGCTTCGCGCACGCGCGCGCAGACCGCGGAGGCGGTACTGAATCTGTCGAGTCAGGAGAGCCGGGTGCCCGGCGCCACCTTGAAGGAGAAGGTCGCGAACCTCGTCGCGTGGGGCGCGAACGGCATTGAGCTGCACGGCAACCCGAAAGGGCGCATCGCGGAGATCCGCGAGGCGCTCGCGGGCACACCGGTGAAAGTCAGCGCGCTGTGCTGGGGCTCGCACAAAGGGGATCTGGTCTCCACCGACGCCGATCGTCGCCGGAAGGGCATCGAGGCGCTGCGCGACGCGCTCTCGACCGCGGGCGAGCTCGGCGCGCGCGGTGTCATCTTCGTGCCCTGCTTCCACAAGGAAAGCGAGCTGCCGCCCGCCGAGCTGGACAAGATCCTGCTCGACATCCTGCCGGCGCTGGGGGAACACGCCGTCAAGTGCAACACGCGCGTGCTGCTCGAGCCGTTGAACAAGGGCGAAACGTTCTACCTGAACCGGGTCGAACAGGCGGCCGAACTCTGCCGAAAGGTGAACTCGCCGGGCATCGCCCTGATGGCGGACTTCTACCACATGTCCCGCGAAGAGACCGACCAGTGTGCCGCGATCGTCGCGGGGGGCCCGTGGCTGCACCACGTGCACATCGCCACCGGCAAATCTCGCATCCTCCCCGGTCAGGAGGAGCACAGCTTCGTGGAAGGCATGCGAGGGCTCCGCAAAATCGGCTACGTCGGGTTCTGCAGTCTCGAGTGCGGCATCCGCAAAGGCACCGACCCCATGGTCGAGGTGCCGCGCGCATTTGAGACGCTGCGAGAGCAGTGGAAGCTCTCGGCGCTCTGAGCCCATCCGCATACCAATCGCTGCGCGCCGATCGAGCGCCCCTTGAACAGCGGCACCTGCGTAGTACTGTGTCCCCGGGCGACGACAGTATCGAGGGGAAGCGGTGATGAGAGCAGCGGCGTCACGATGGTTCTGGCGGCTGAGCTGCCTTTTGGCGATCGCCGGGGCCGAGGCCGGGCGGGCGGTGGTGATCGCGGGCGGCGACGGTCTCGGCAACACAAATGCGCCACCCGACGACCCTGGATGGGCCAACGTGGGGCAGTTCAACGTCGGCCAAAACAGTGCGGTGTATCTCGGCAACCGCTGGGTGCTGACCGCCTGGCACGTCTATTCGAACGACCAGCCCACACAGGTGCGGTTCGGCGGCACCTGGTACCCGCTGGAGTCGAACACCTGGACGCGCATCACCAACTCCAGCGGCACCTTCGCGGACATGGTGCTGGTCCGAACCCAAACCGCGCCGCCGCTCCCGGACGTGACGCTACGGTCCTCGCAGATTCCCGACAACGCACAGCTGGTCATGATCGGCAACGGTCGTCAGCGGCATCCGACCAACAGCTACTGGAACTCCTCCTGGCAGGAGACCAACGCGGCAGGCGCGGTGTATACCGGCTTCAAGATGACGACCGGTTCGTTGCAGCAGCGGTGGGGGCTCAACACCATTGACAACCCGTTCAAGAGCGTCAACGTCTTCGACCTTTACTACATGCTGACGACGACCTCGTTCCGCGTCACGTTCAACGACGATGCGGGCCCGAACGAGGCGCAAGCGGTGATCGGGGACTCGGGCGGGCCCGTATTCTACAAGTCCGGCGCAACTTGGGAGCTGGTCGGCATGTTGTACAACGTCGGCGTCGAACCCGGGCAGCCCTGGCCGTCGGCCATCGTGTATGGGAACCGCAGCTGGGCGGCGAACCTGACCACCGCGGTGTACTACGACCAGCTCGCCGCCGCGATCCCCGAGCCGGGCATCGTGGGGATGGGTGCGCTGGCGGCCGGCGTGCTGCAGGTGTTCCGACGGCTGCGTCGCCGGCTGCTGGCCAATGGCGAGTGGTCCGACGAGGGCCCCGCCGACCTTGGCGGCAGCCTGTAGTAGGTGGCCGCTTCGGAGCGTGTCGCGTGATGCCGCGGTGAGCGTCGATTGCGGCAGCGACTCTCAGTCGCCTCTCTCCGACTTTGGGAACCGGTCATCGCCGCGCTGCTGCGCACGTCATCGCGCAGGTCCAGCGGACCGCAGGCGCACCTGCCGCGTCGAACCGTTGGTGGGGCGTGGTGTCTGGCGGTGCCGGGATTCTGATGTGGCTGCGCGTTGAGCCCGACGAAGCGAGCGAGGTGGATGAGCCGGCTCGGAGATGGCGGAGGGGGTGGGATTCGAACCCACGTCCCGCGGTTGCGGGATCCGGTTTTCAAGACCGGCGCATTCGACCGCTCTGCCACCCCTCCGCGCCAACGGCATCATGCGCGGGGAAGCCGGCTTCCGCAACTTGCGAACGTCCCCAACCGGCTAGCGGGCCGGGTTCCACCCCAGCCCACACGCACGTGAGACGGCCCACGTGGAAGCGGCCCCTCCATGACAATGCCCAACACTGATCCCATCGGGGAGCGCTCCGCTCTGCGCGGGCCATAACCCTCCCCGGCCAATCCGCCACCGCCGACCCGTTGCACTAGCACAACGGATGTAAAAACGCCCGCACCGAATCCGCCGTCATCGGCACGGGGTTGCCGTCCATGCTGCGGCCGAGCGATCCAACCGCGATCTCTTCAATTTCAGCCGACGTCAGCCGCAGCTCGCGGAAGTCCGGCGCCACGCCCAGCCGGCGATACCACTCTTCAAGATCCGCCAGTCCCTCCTCGACGATTCTGGGCACACTGGCGGGCTTCCCCAACCACGCCCCCATCACTTCCGCGAGCGCGGATTTCGCCACCGCGCAGTTGAACCGCAGGGTATGGGGCAGCAGCACGCCACACACCCACCCGTGCGGCACCGGCCGTACCGCGCCCAGGGCCGCCGCAATACCGTGCGCCATCGCGAGCCCGGCGTTCGCCAGGCAAATGCCGCTGACCGACGCCGCTGCGGCCATCGCCGTGCGTGCCGCAAGGTTGTGCGGCCGCTCGAGCGCCGCCGGCAACGCCCACCGGATCCATCGCAGCGCTCGCAAGGCCAGTCCGGTCGTCGTCGGCATCGCGCGGCGCGAAATGCAGCACTCCATCAGCTGCGTCAGCGCGTCGAGGCCGCTGGACAACGTCGGGGAGACCGGTAGCTCCAGCGTCCACTGGGGGTCCACCACGGCTGCCGCGGGCATCAGTCGGTCGTCGCGCAGACTTCGCTTGACGCGGCGCGCCGGCCAGCCGATCACCGCGTTGCGCGTCATCTCCGCGCCGGTGCCGGCGGTGGTCGGTATCGCAATCACTGGCACCGGCGCGGCATCGAGCACGCGGCGCGGCTGTGCGCCCTCCAGATACTCCTCCACGGCCCCCTCGTTGCGCACGAGCGCCGCAACCGCTTTTGCCGCATCGATGGCGCTGCCACCCCCCAGCCCGATCACGAGCCGAGGCTGCAGGTTGCGCGCGACCTCCGCGAGTGCGTGGATCGTGTCACAGGCGGGCTCGCCGCGGACCTCCCGCCACTCGAGCGGTTCGCCGACCGCGTGCTGGATCGCCGCCCGGCGAGCCGCATCGCTCACGGACCGGTTGGCGACCACCAGCACCGGCCCTGGGCCGCTCGCAACCATCCGCACCACTGCGCGCAGCCGCCCGAGGGCGCCGGGTTCAAACTCCACCACCGCGGGCAGCCGCAACCCCGCCGCGCGCGCGGCTGCGACGCACGAGGCCATCTCCCGCACCAGTTCGCTCACCACATCGTTCATTTGCGTCACTCGGCGCGCGCTCCGCCCGTCGGCCCAGGCCGACCGAAGAGCCCCAGAAGTCGCAGCACTTCGAGAAAGTCCGCAGGCAGCGGCGCACTCGCCGCAACCCGCCGGCCCGACGCCCCCGGCAGCTCGAGGTGTTCCGCATGCAACATCGGACGCGGCACCGCGCGGAGCTCTGGCCCCACGCTCACGCCGGCACTGTAGAGCGGATCGCCGGCGACCGGATGGCCGCGGCCCGCCAGATGGCGTCGGATCTGATGCGTGCGGCCTGTCTCAATCTCCAGCACGAGGTGCGACGCCATCGCATTCGCCGCGATGACCCGAACGCGGGTCAGCGCACTGCGTCCCTCGATCGGCCGGCGGATTTCTGTCTCCTCCGCGGGCCAGCGGCCGATCGCGATCGCCCGGTAGCGTTTGCGCACCCGGCCGGCGCGGAAGTCCTCCACCAACCGCTCCCGTGCCGCCGCGGAGCGGGCCAGCAGCAGGCAGCCGGTGGTGTCCCGATCCAGCCGATGGACCGCACGCAGCTCGGGTTCGCCCCGTTCGCGCTGAAGGCGACCCTCGACGCCCTCCTCACCGGTCGTCACGATGCCCGCCGGTTTGTCCACCACCAGAAGTTCTTCGTCCTCGTACAGAACGCGAATCGGCACGGCACCGAACGGCGCGACCACCGCAGGCGTCTCGATGTGGTCACCGGCCCGAACCCGGTGATGAGCGATCCAGACGCGCCGCCCATTCACAAACACCCGCCGCGTGTCGAGCAGCCGGCGCGCGCCGCGCCGGGACAGCCGGAGCCGTCGCATCAACACGCGTTCGAGCGGCTGGCCGTCATCGGCCGCTTCCGCTCGAAAGGTCCGCACGCTGGTGCGAGGGGACGATCCGCCGGTCGCGTTCACGGGCCGATGCTACCGGCGGTCGGGGGCGGGTCAAGCGGACGGCGGACTTGCAAAGGCTTGCACCTGCGGCACCATGACGTCATGAACCGGCTCGTCATCGCGATCTGGCTGGCGATGATCTGTCTGGCCGCGGGCGCGCTGCGATGGCACCGGCTGGATCGGCGTCCGATGCACACGGACGAGGCGGTCCAGGCGGTGAAGACCGGCCATCTGCTCGAGACCGGTGTCTACCGCTACGATCCGCGCGAATATCACGGGCCGACGCTGTACTACCTGGCCGCGCTCGCCGCGCGCCTCGCCGGCATCGTTCGCTTCGAGGACCTCTCGGAACGGCAGCTGCGTTCGGTCACCGCAGTGTTTGGAGTTGCGACGATCGCGCTGAGCTGGCTGTTGTACCCGCCGTTGCGGCGCAGCGGGCTACTGATCGCGGCGCTGCTGATGGCCGCGCAGCCGTTTCTTGTTTTCTATTCCGGCTACTTCATTCAGGAAACGCTGCTCGTCGCGTTCACCGCCGGGCTGGTCGGCGCGCTGTGGCGCTATCTGCGGTCGCCGGCGGCGGGCTGGGCGGTGCTGGGCGGCCTGTTCGGCGGACTGATGGCGGCAACGAAGGAGACATTCGTGATCACGCTGGCGGCGATCGCCGCCGGCCTCGGTGCCGCGATGATCGGCGGATTGCGTCTGCCGGGCGGGACAGAGCCTCGCGCGGTGGCCCGCCACGCGGCGGTCGCCGCCGCAGTGGCGCTGGCCGTCGCGGCGGCGTGGTTCTCTTCGTGGTTCACGCATCCGGCCGGCGTCGCGGACGCGGTGCGCGCGTTCGCGCACTTCGCGGAACGCGCGGGCGGCCAGGGTCACGAGAAGCCGTGGTGGTATCACCTGCGGCTGCTGTTCGCGCATCGGGCGGGTCCGCTCGGCATCTGGAGCCAGTGGCCGCCCGTCGTGCTCGCGGTGGCCGGTGGTCTGCTTGCGCTGCGGCCGCGGTTTCGTGCGGAGCCGGTGCGTCCGTTCCTGGTCTTTGGGACGGTGTTCAACGCGTCACTGCTGGGCATCTACTCCGCGATCCCCTACAAGACGCCGTGGTTGACGCTGACCGCGGTGTGGGGGCTCTGCGTGCTGGGTGGCGCCGCCGCTCAGCTGATCTGGAATCTCGGCGTGACACGGCGCTGGCCCCGCTGGACAGTGGCGCTGCTACTGGCGGCCGGCCTCGCCGACGCGGGGCGTCAGCTGCGCTGGATGAAGACGACGCTCGCCGCCGATCCGCGGAATCCGTGCGTGTACGAACACACCTCGACCGACCTCCTCAACGGCGTGCGGCTCGTGCACGAGGCCGCGGAAGTGGTGCCGGCCGGCCACGACTTGCTCATCGCGGTGGTCGCGGAGGAGTACTGGCCGCTGCCGTGGTATCTGCGCCGGTTCCCGAATGTCGGCTACTGGTCCGCGCCGCCGGCCGACCTGCCCCGCCCGCCCGACGTGGTGATCGCGACCCCGGCGACCGCCGCTGCGGTGGATGCCTGGCTCGACGGTCCTCAGGTCAAGTCCACGTTCGGCCTCCGGCCGACGACCGCAATTCTGATCTATCTGCCCCAACCGATCTGGACCGCAGTGCTCGAGCGCCGGAACGCCGCAGCGGCCCCGCGATGACCCCGAGCCCCGCCGACCTCGATCGCCTTCGCCGGCGCCGCCACGCGACGCAAGCGATGGCGACGCACTGGACGATCTGGTTCGATCCGGGGATCCCCGATTCGGTCGCGGCCGGCGCCGCGGAGGACGCGTTCCGACTGCTCGAACGGCTCGAGGCGTTGTGGTCCCGTTTCCGCGGCTCGAGCGATATCGCGCGGCTCAACGCCGCAGCCGGCCAGATGGTGGTGATTGCGCCGGAAACCCGCGCGCTGCTCGAGTTCGCCGAACGGATGCGCGCCCAGACCGGTGGCGCGTTCGACATCGCATGGTCGGCTCCGCCGGAGGTCCCGCGCGGCATCGAGTTCGACCCGCAGCTGCCCCGTGCGCGCCTTCGCGACGCGCGATTGCGCCTTGATCTGGGGGGCATCGGGAAGGGCGCTGCACTGGATGTGCTCGCGGACCATCTCCATCGCAACTGGGCGCTGGACTCCGCGCTGCTCGAGGCGGGGGGCAGTACCGCGCTGGCGCTGAAGCCGCCGCGCGACACGCCAGGGTGGCCGGTCTCGATGACCACAGCGCAGCAGGTGGAGGTGATCTGGCTCGGCGAACGTGCGCTCAGCGCCAGCGGGCCGGAAGTGCGCGGCGCGCATATTGTGGACCCGCGCACCGGACGCCCGCGGACCGGCTACCGACGGGTGTGGGCGCTGGCGCCTACCGCCGCAGAGGCGGACGCGCTCTCCACTGCCTTTGCCGCGATGGCACCGGAGGAGGTCAGCCACTGGTTTCGCACCGCCCGCCCCGGCCGCGCGGCGCGACTCTGGCTGGAGGGTCCGGGCGGCGGAGAGCTCCGCTCGTTCGGCCAGTGGCCGCCGGCCACGCCGGCGCCCATCCCGGAAGGGTCAGCCGCTTCCCGGCCGGACTGATCCGGACGCGGTGCACCCCCGTCGAAGCCACGCCGCGGCGCGCGGCACTATCCAGCACACCGCCAGACCAAGCGGAAAGAGGTAGATCTCGTTGCACACACGGCCGGCGCGAAACGCCACACCCAGCGCAACGCTGACGATCGCCGACGCTCCCCACCACCCCACCGAAATTGCCCGCCGAGACATCGCGTGGATGAACAACGCGAGCAGCGGCCCGCCGAACAGACCAGTGAACGTCAGATACGCGCGCACCAATCCGCCGAGTCGACCCACTGCCAGCGCGGCCGCGGTCGCGCACAGCCCCAGTCCGATCGTCGCTGCGCGCGCGATCCGCAACCACTGCAGCTCACTACACCGCCAGTGCGGTCGCAGGAAATCGTGGATCAGCACCGTCACCACCGAGTTCAGCCCCGAGTCCATGCTCGACATCGCCGCCGCGAAGATCGCCGCCAGCAGCACGCCGCCGGCCAGCGGCGGCAGCGCGCGGACCGCGAACGCGGCCAGGCGCGCGTCGGCCGGGACCGTCTCGGCACCCGGCCACGGCAGACGGCCCAGCCCCACGCCCACCGCCAGCAGCAACGTCACGAGCACCGTGTCGGCCACCGCGTTCCAAAAAATCGCGCGCCGCACGCCGCGCGCCTCCGGCACCGCCAGCAGACGCTGCGCGGTGACCTGGTCGGCGCCGTACTCATGCAACAGCAGCCACGGATAGGTCAGCACCACCGCCAGCGCGTTCAGCCGCACCGGGTCGGGCCGCCAGTCCGCCACCGATAGCGGCAGCGCGCGCGCGAACTCGCCGGCCAGCGTCGCGAGGCCGCCGGGCAGCCGCGCGGCCACCGCCGCAGCCACCCACACCAACCCGCCGACCATCACCAAAAACTGCACGACATCCGTCCACACCACCGCCGCAAGCCCGCCCATCGCGGTATAGGCGGTCGCAATCGCCCCCATCCCCGCGACGGCCCACCACAGCGGAATGCCCGCGGCGCTGGCCACCGCCAGCGCCGGCGCGTACACCACCAGCCCCAGCCAGCCCACCCGCGCGGCCAGAAACATCGCCGCCGCGCCGCGCCGAGCCGAGCGCCCCAGCCGCCGCTCGAGAAACTCGTACGTCGTCGTCACGCCCGCCTCGCAGTAGAGCGGATACCACCGCAGAGCCAGCCAGGGCGCGACCAGCAGACTCACTGGGCCGACCATCACAAACGCGAGATCCCCCGTCGCCCCCAGCGCCGGCACGCCCATGAACGTCACCGCGCTGGTGACGGAGGCATACATGCTCATCGCGACCGCGGGCCACGCCAGACGGCGCCCGGCCAGGAAGAACTCGTGCGTGTCCCGCTGCCGCCCCGCCAGCCGTAGCCCGATCGCCAGCAGCAGCAGCAGATAGCCCGCGACCGCACCCCAGTGCGCGGGCGTCAGCATCGTGTCGGCCTCCGGCCCGCCCCCACCGCGGCCGGCATCATCAGAACGCGAGCTGCAGACCCAGCGAGAAGAAAAACGACTGCAGATCCGCATCCATCAGCGGACCCGCGGCCGTCGACGCGTCGGACTTCACGATCGGAAACTGGTGGCCCGCACCGAAGGAGATGGACAGGTCGGGCGTCAGCGGCACCGCGAGCTCCAGCCCCAGCCTCAGGTCCCACGGGTTGTCAATGTCCACATCCTGGACGACCCCGTCGGTCTCGATCGTCACGTCCGAATTGACGAACCCATACTCCACCGCGATGAACCCGATCAGCTCGGCCCACCGGAAGTTCACCGCGCGCACATAACCGCCCAGGCTCAACGGCACCACCTGCAGATCGCCATCCGCGCGGCCGGGCCAGTTGCGGCTGGTACCGTCCGCGGACCATCTCTCGAAACCGACGCCAATCCCCGCGCCCAGCACATCCGTGAACCAGTACCGATAGCCGAGCTCGACGCCGTAAGCGATCTCGAAAACATCGAAATCGCCCCCGCCCGGCGCGTGCAGCACGAGGTCGCTGGTGAGCTCATGCGTGCGCATCCACACCGGCCGGTCGTTCAAGCGCCCCTGTCCCATCGCCGCGACCCCTGTGACGGCGACGATCACTGCCGCTACTCCGATTCGCCATGCGTTCCTGCTCATCATCGGCTAGCTCCTCGTGTTGATACTGCTCCGGTCTTCTACACCGTTCCGCCACGCGCCGCCAGGCGCGTTCGCACCACCCGCCGCCGCTACGGCGAACCGGTGCCGATCCGGAACCGGCGTTCCTCGCCCTGAAACTCCATCACCGCGATTTCCCCCTCAACGCGCACCACCCGCACCCCGTCGAGGGTGGTCTGGCCGACCTCCACGATCCCGCGATCCAAAATCACGCTGCCGGCACCCGCTCGGCCGACCACGACACCTTTCACCTGGAACTTTGGCCAGGCCGGCGGGGGCGGAACCATCGCCTCCGCCTTCTCCACGGCCGCCGTCGTCGCCTCGCCCTCCGCCGTTGCGCTGGCCGCGGTTGGGGCGGCGGCGGCGACCGCAGTGGTCACGACGGACGTCGGCGACGGGGACGAAGGGCTGCCGATCGCCGCCCCAGACGGCTCGGCCGGCCGCGGCCCGGCGACAGCGGCCGCAGCTTGGGTGCCTGCGGCCGCCATCGCTCGCGTCGCCAAAGGATCCCTGCCGGCCGGCTCACCGGTGCCGGATTCGAGCTCGCCGAACCGGGCAGGCGCGGCCGACAGCGCCGCATCGCGCGCGACCGTGGCCGCCGGGCGCCGCAGTCGCGGGTACCAGAAGGCGCCCCCCAACAGGAGCACCACCACCATCACCACCAGCAGCGCGGGCGAAACCGCCCGCTTTTTCTGCGTCTGCGCGTCCGCAGGCGCGGCGGCCTGCGAGGCAGCGCGCAACTCTTCCTCCCGGCGCCGCAACGCGTCCTGTATGATGCTCACAGCACCGACTCCAGCTCCGTCACCGCCCCCCGCACGTCCCTGTCGGACACCGTGCGGCTGCCGCGCGAATATGCCGCCAGCATCGCGCGGTCGCAAATCTTGTTGATCAGGCGCGGAATTCCGCCCGAGCGCTCGTGCACCACCGCCGCCGCGGCCGGCTCGAAGCCCACCCCGGGCGGCGCGCCAGCGACGGCCAGCCGATGCGCGATGTACGCGGCGGTGTCCGCGGCGGCCAGCGGCCGCAGCTCCGCCTTCACCATGATCCGCTGTCGCAGCTGGCGCAGTGGCGCCTCCGCGAGCCGCCGATCCAGCTCCGGCTGCCCGACCAGCACGATCTGCATCAGCTTGCGCTCGTCCGTCTCGAGGTTCGAGAGCAGCCGCACCTGTTCCATCACCTCCGGCGCCAGCGTCTGCGCCTCGTCAATCACAATCGCAACGTTCACATTGCGCGACGCCCGGTCGAGCAGAAACGCGTTGAGCTGCTCGATCAGGTCCAGCCGTCGCTGCGCGGCCGGCGTCACGCCGAGATCGGTCAGGATCGCCCGAATGAGCTGCGTCGCGGAGATGGAAGGGTTCAGCACCATCGCGGTCTGCGTCGGCGGGCCGAGCCGTCGCAACGCGGCGCGGCACAGCGTCGTCTTGCCGCAGCCGACCTCGCCGATCACTTCGATGAAGCCCTTCCGCTCGCTGACGCCGTAGAGCATCGCGTCCATCGCCTCGCGGTGGCTGGGCGAGAGAAACAAAAACCGCGGATCCGGGGTGATGTTGAACGGCGGTTCGCAGAGGCCGAAATGCTCGAGGTACATGTGGCGTCCGCGCTCCCGGCGCGGCGGCCTAGACGGCCATGATCTCCTGCTCCTTCGCGGCCACCATGCGGTCGACCTTCTCGATGTGCGCGTCGGTGAACTTCTGGATCTCCTCGAGCGCCGCGTCGCGGTCATCCTCGGCGACCTGGCTGGTCTTCGCGAGCTGCTTCACCGCCTCGTTCGCGTCGCGCCGAACGTTGCGAATCGCGATTCGCGCGTCCTCCGCCAGCTTCCGGGCCACCTTCACCAGCTCGCGGCGCCGCTCCTCGCTGAGCTCCGGAATCGGAATCCGCACGATGCGGCCGTCGCTGACCGGCGTGATGCCGATGTTGGCGGCGAGGATCGCCTTCTCGATCGCGCCCAGCGAGGTCGGATCGTAGGGGTTGATCACCAGCAACCGCGGCTCGGGCGCGGTGATGTTCGCGATCTCGCGCAGCCGGGTTTGTGCGCCGTAGTAGTCAACCTGGATGTTCTCCACCATCGCGGGGGAGGCCTTCCCGCTGCGCAGTCCCGCCAGCTCACGCTGAAGGAACTCCACGGCCTTCGTCATCTTGTCGTCCGCCTCCAACAGGATGTCGTCCAGACTGGTCGCGTCCATCGTCCTTGCTCCTTGCGGCTCGGATCCGGCGGCACGTTACTCCGTGACCAGCGTGCCGACGCGCTCACCGCGCAGCACGCGGAGGATCTCGTTCCGCCGGAAAAAATCAAACACGATGATCGGGATTCGGTTTTCCTGACACAACGAGAACGCCGCCGAGTCCATCACCGCCAGCCGTCGCTCGATCGCTTCGCGGTACGTCAGCCGGTCATAGCGCCGTGCCCGCGGGTCCTTCGCCGGATCCGCACTGTAGATCCCGTCCACCTTCGTCGCCTTCAGCAGCACGTCGGCCTGGATCTCGCTGGCGCGCAACGCCGCGGCGGTGTCGGTGGTGAAAAACGGATGACCGGTGCCGGCGCCGAAGATCACGATGCGCCCCTTCTCCAGATGCCGCACCGCGCGACGGCGGATGAACGGTTCAGCGACTGCCGGCATCTGAATCGCCGACATCACCCGCGTCGGAATGCCCTCCCGCTCCAGCGCCGACTGCAGCGCGAGGCTGTTGATCACCGTCGCCAGCATGCCCATCGCGTCGCCGGTGGCCCGGTCAATGCCGCAACCTTCCCCCGGCAGCCCTCGAAAGATGTTGCCGCCGCCCACCACCACCGCGATCTGCACGCCGAGCCGGTGGACCTGCTTCAGGCGCTTCGCCATGTCGGTGAACACGTCGAAATCCAGACTGCTACCATCCCGGCGGTTCTGAAACGCCTCGCCGCTCAGCTTGAGCAGAACCCGCCGGTACTTCAACCGACCCACCCGCGCTCGTGATTTCATGCCGCGCTCCAGCCTATCGCCGCTGGCTGCCCCTGACAACCCGCCGTCCCCCCCACGCCGTCGGCATACCAGCGCGGCGGCCGCATTTGACAGCCGCCCCCCGCGAAGTAACATCTGTGAGGTCTTTGCATCGCATTGCGTTGAAAGCAACCAGTGGATCAAATGCCAACGTACGAGTATCTTTGTGACGACTGTGGGCGTGCAACGGAAGTGTTTCAACGCATTTCCGAGCGGCCCAAACGCAAGTGCCCCGACTGCGGGGGGCGCCTGCGACGGCTCATCAGCGGTGGCGCCGGCCTGCTGTTCAAGGGGTCTGGTTTCTACATTACCGATTACCGGAGCGAAAGCTACAAGAAGGCGGCGAAGGCGGAATCGTCCGGCGCGACCACCTCCGGCGGCGGCGATGGCGCCACGAAGAAGACCGCTGGGGCGACGACCTCCGGCGGATCGAGCACTTCCGGCGGGAACGACTGATCCATGCCAACCTCCCTCGTTTGCCCGCAGTGCGGCCATGAGAACCCGACCGTCGGGATGTTCTGCGTACGGTGTGGAGCGCGAATGGTCACCCCCGAGGTCCGGCGCCGGCGGGAGCCCCTGCCGATCGGCCGCTGGCTGATGGCGCTGCTGCGCGCCGCGGTAATCGTCGCCATTTTCGGCGCGATCGGCCTGATCTGCTGGCCCCTTCCCGTCCCCGAGGTGCCCGTGAACGCCGCGCACGCGGAAAAGTTCGGGGAGCGCGTGATCGAAGTCGAACGCACGCTGCGACAGCGCGGCACAGTGGTCGAAACCATCGCGGACGAGGCGCTGAACAACTATCTGGCATGGAGAATCCGCGAGTCGGCCAGCGCCGCGGGTGGCGGCTTTGTGATCTCGCTGAAGTCGCTGGTGGTGGAGACCCGGCCGGAAAGGATGCGGGCGGTGCTGGCCGGCAACTGGGGACCGATCCGCCTGACGTTTGAAGTGAAGGGCATACCGTCCGCGGACGAGTCGGGCGCCAGCTTCGGGCTCTATTACGCGCGCCTCGGGCACCTCACGTTGCCGACGGCGGGTGCGCGCAACTGGGCGGCGGAGAAGTTCCGGCAGGTGCTGAGCGGACTGGAGCGCGAGATGGGGCTGCTGCGCGCGGTCCGGCGGCTGGATTTGGGTGAGGGCAAAGTTCGGGTCGCACTTTCGGCCCGTTGAGCAATCCGCGAGGAGGGCACATCGCACCGTCATGAAGGACAAACGCGAGTTTTTGAGCGTGTTGCGCGCGATTCATGGGCTGCCGGCCGCCGAGTACGGACGGCTCGTCGGGGACTACGATTTCGCCCGCTTTGTGATCCACCTCCGGCGGGCGCCGACGGTGCTGCGCGGCGAGGTGGAGGGCGTAGTCGTCGTCCATGTGCCCCAGATCATTGCCGGTTTCCCCCCGCACCTGATTTCCACGCCAATGCGGCGGACCGCGCTGGAGGACTACCTCGGACGGCGGCTCGGCGACGCGGTCGCGCGGCGCCGGCTGTCGGGGGCCGGCTCTGCGGTGCCGGAGATCCGGCTGCCCGCGATGGGCTGTCAGGTGCTGCCGCGCTCGTTGATCGTCGCGGCGGCAGACTTCGTCGAGGCACGGCTCACCGTCCGGCTGCCGCTGCGCGACGGCATGGTCGACTCCGACGTCGCCGAGCGGGTGTTTTTCCACGACTTGCCGCAGATCGTGAACGACGCGCTGATCCACTGCTACCTGGACGGCGACGACCTGGACGCGTTCGTGAACCTCATGGAGGACGCGGAGCAAGCCCGACGGCAACTCACCCGCCGCGGCCTCGTCGCGCTGATCGGCGAGGGCGCGCGCCCCGATTCCGCCGCGCCGCCGCTGGTGCTGCCGGAGACCGGCCTGACCGAGCTGGATGTCCCCAACGCCGGCACGCTGCGCGGGCTCGGCGTGCCGACCGGCATCACGCTGATCATCGGCGATCCGCATTCCGGCCGGCAGGCGCTGATCGCCGCCATCGCGCAGGGCGCCTACAACCACATCCCCGGCGACGGTCGCGAACGCATCATCGCGATCCCGGACATCGTGCGGGTGGATGCCGATCCCGGCCGGCCGGTGCGCGACGTGGACCTCTCCGCGTTCGGCACCGCCGGCGGTGCGCCGGCACGCCCGTTCAGCTCCAACCATGCGCCGCCGGCGGAGTCCCAGATGGCAGGCGTGATCGAGGCGATCCTCGCCGGTGCGCAGGCGTTGGTGGTGGACGAAGCCACCAGCGACCCGGCGTTCCTCGCCGGCGACGTGCGGCTCGGCGGGCTGCGGCCGGCCGCCGCGCCCACCTTCCTCTCCCTGGCCAACCGCGCACGAGAGATCGCAAACGACTTGAGGGTGTCGCTGGTGATCGGTGCGTTCGCCCACGCGCGGGAGTTCCTCGGCATTGCGGACACCGTGCTGTTCATCGAACAGGGCGCCATTCGCGACGTCACCGCGGACGCGCGCGCGCTCGCCCGCGACAACGCGATGGCCGGTCCGCTGCCGCCGCTGCCGTCGGTGACGCAAAAGAGCCGCTGGATCATTCCCAGCAGCATTGATCCCTCCCTCGGAGCGGAGGAGGCGGTGATCTCCGCGCCGGATCCGCACACGCTGCAGTTCGGCCGCTACCGAGTGGACCTCGGCGGCGTGCCGCAGCTGGTGGACATCGCGCAGGTGAACGCAATTGGCCTGCTGCTCTACCACGCGCGCATGCGCCACCTCGACGAGCCGCGCACGGTCGCCGAGCTGCTGGACCTGCTCGACGAAGATCTCGCGACCGAGGGGCTGGACATGCTCTCGCGCGATCTGCGCGGTGACCTCGCCCGACCGCGCCGCTACGAGATTGCCGCCGCGCTGAACCGGCTGCCGAGCCTCCGGCTCCTCCGCCAGCCGCCCTCGCCCTGATGCGGGCCGTCGTGCAGCGCGTCCGCCGCGCCGCGGTCGAGGCAGACGGTCGGACCGTCGCCGAGATCGGCGCAGGAGGACTGGTGCTGCTCGGCATTGGCCGGGACGATACCGCCGCAGAGGCCGACTGGCTCGCCCGCAAAATCGCCCGATTGCGGATCTTCGATGACAGCGACGGCCGCATGAACCTCGACATTCGAGCCGTCGGCGGCCAGTGGCTGGTCGTCAGCCAGTTCACATTGTTGGCCGACTGCGCCGGGGGGCACCGCCCCTCGTTCATCGCCGCCGCCCCCGCCGAGGTCGCTGAGCAGTTGTACCTCAGGTTTGTGGACGCGCTGCGCGACGAGGGCACGGAGGTCCGCACCGGCATCTTTCGCGCGCGCATGCTGGTGCATCTGGTGAACGATGGTCCGGTCACACTGGTGGTGGATACGCCGACGCGGCGCTGAACTGGCGCTGGCGGCCGCCACGCTCGCACACACCGCGCCGCCCGCGCCTCCGCCCGTCACCGAGGTCGTCTTCAGTTCCACCCGCCGCGTCGCGCTACGCACCGCCGACCGCGCCCGCGACGTGCCGCTGCTGGCCCTGGTCGAAGACCTCCTCGCGCGCCTTGAGGAGTCGCTCGGCGAACCTTTCCCCGCGCCGCCCGGCCATCCCTGGCTGGTCATCGTGGAGCGCGAGCCGGCCACCAACTCGCCCCGAGCGATTCGCGTCGCCGACCTCAACACGCGGGGCATGGGTCGGACTCTCCGCCTGATCCGGCCCGAGGAGCTGCCGCCCTCCGCGATTCTCGTCAGCCTCGTCGCCACAATGGTTGCCCGCCACGTCGCCAGCCGCCAACCGCCCGCCGAGGCCGACGCCGCCCCCCGCTGGCCTCCCGAATGGTTCGCCGCCGGCCTCGCCGGTACCCTTTACCCCGCGCCGCGGCAGGCGTGGCTACGGCGCGCCGCCGAAGAGTGGTCCACCGCCCGCGACCCCCCGCTGGAGGAGCTGCTTACGGTCCCGCCGGGCCATGCCGACGAGCGCACCCTCCCGTTCCACACGGCGCTGGTCAACTGGCTTCGGCGCCGACCGGATTTCCCGCGCATTGCCGACCAGCTGCTGCGCGCCGCCGCCGCGGGCAGACCGATCGGCCCGGTCGAGCTCGCCACCGCGATCGACGCCTCCTGGACCGCACGCGATCTCGCGCAAGCCTGGGACCTTGCGCTGGGCGGCCTCCGGCGCCTCGAGACGCCCTGGGGGGAGTCCACCCTGCGCCGGATCGCCCGGTTGAGAGAAACGCTCCGGCTCGATCACGGCGAGATTCCGGTCGCGCTGCCGCCGGAGACGCCGGTGCCGCTCTCCGCCGCCGACCTGCTTCGGGCGGCCGACCAGCCCTGGGTTCCGCCGTTGGCCGCACAAATGCTCGCCGCGCTCAACCACCTACCGCTCGGCGCCGAACCGGAGCTCAACGAGATTGCGGCCGACCATCGGCGTGTGCTGGAAGCGCTCACGGTCGACAGTGCAGGCCAGCTCGATCGGCTCTTCCGCGCTGTGCACCGCAGCGCAATGCTCCGCCGCCTCGCCAGCGCGGAACAGCGCCTGGACGACCTCGAAGCCCTCGCCGCAGCGGAGGAGCCGACCACGACCCCCGAGCAGGAGGTTGAGGCGCTGATTCGCCGGGACGCAGCGCTCTTCCCGGCGGCGCCGGCCCGCTGACGCGGCACCATCGCCAGCTCGTGCACGCGCCGGCGACCAGCCACGAGCCGCCGCTCCCCCGCGCGACAATCTTCCGAGCCTTGGACAGGGTGTCCCGCCAGCGTTCCAAGGATTGGACGTGGCGCCCACCCGCCGCCGACGGTGTTGACGGGTCCGCCCCGATGGACCAGCATCGGCCTAGCCGGCTGGCGGCCGCCCGCCGGCGTCGCAAGGAGGGGAACGGAAATGAAGCGTCGCCCGTTCATTCGGACCGCGGCTGCCGCTGCCGGAACGTCCTGGCTGCGTCGCGCCGTTCCAATCACCGCCGCCAGCCTCACGCCGGCCGCACACGCCACGAACGCGGACCGCCCCGCGCTGCTCGGCGGCAAACCGGTGCACCGGGGCGCGTGGGCGCGCTGGCCGGTGTGGCAGGAGGAATGGACACAGCGGATCCTCGACGTCTACC
Organism: Kiritimatiellia bacterium; assembly: GCA_026417735.1. Classification (NCBI taxonomy): domain Bacteria; kingdom Pseudomonadati; phylum Kiritimatiellota; class Kiritimatiellia; species Kiritimatiellia bacterium. The sequence continues at coordinate 103,352 of JAOACR010000018.1, read as the reverse complement.
GCAGCGGCAAGTGGTTCCGCGGGCCGGGCGACGGCGTCATCGCCGAGTTCGAGGAGGCGTACGCCCGGCTGCTCGGTGCAGCGAAGTGTCTGGCGACGGCCAGCGGCACCACCGCGCTGATGACCAGCCTGCACGTGCTGGGCGTCGACGCGGGCGACGAAGTGATCGTCTCGCCGTTCACCTTCATCGCGTCCTACAACGCGATCCTCAGCGCCCGCGCGCTGCCGGTCTTCGCGGACACCGATCCCGCCACGCTCAACCTCGATCCCGCGACGATCGAGTCCCGCATCAACGACCGCACGCGTGCGATCATGCCGGTGCACATTTTCGGGATGCCGTGCGACATGGACCCGATTCTGGAGATCGCGCGCCGGCGCGGCTTGGCCGTCGTGGAGGACGCCTGCCAGGCGTGGCTGGCGGAGTATCGTGGCCGGATGTGCGGCACGCTCGGCGATCTCGGCTGCTTCAGTTTCCAGGAGTCAAAGCATCTGCCCGCCGGTGAGGGCGGCGCGATCGTCAGCCAGCGGCCGGAGCTCATTGACCGGTGCAATTCCTACCACAACTGCGGCCGCGCGGCGGGTTCGAACCAGGGCCGTGGATTTTTCACGCGCGGGCTCAACTTCCGCATGACTCGCATGCAAGCGGCGCTGCTGTTATGCCAGTTCGACAAGCTCCGCCGCGAGACGGAGCTTCGCCGCGCCGCCGCCGACCACCTCACCGCGCAGCTCCGACACATCCCGGGCATCACCACCGTGCGCCTGCCGGAGGGCGCCCGCCCCGTGTGGCACCTCTACGCATTCCGCTACAACGCGGAGGAGTTCGGCGGCCTCAGCCGCGATCAGTTCCTGAAGGCGCTCTCCGCAGAGGGCGTGCCCGCGTCGGCGGTTTACGCGGAACAGTACTTCGACGGCCTGCTCGATGAAGCGATCCACTCGCGCGGTTTCCGCCGCCTCTGGAGCGAACAGCGCCTGCGCGAGTACCGCGACCACCTCCACACGTTGAAGGGAAACCGCCAGACCTGCGCGACAGTCGTCGCCCTGCCGCAGACCGTCCTGCTGGCCGATCGCGCGCAGCTCGACCACGTCCCCGCCGCGATCGAAAAGCTGCGCCGGTTTGGTGCCGAGCTCGCCAAAGCCGGATGAGCGCATCGGTGCACGAAGAGGGCCGCGGCGCGCCGTGCACAACGGCGGACGATCCGTTTCAGCCGCGCCGGCGGCTGGTGGCGGAGCGGTTCGATTCGGGTTTCACGGTCGCGCACGACACCTACAACGGCATCGGGGCGGCGTCGGATGGGCGGATCTACTACGTGCTGTGCTCGCCGCTGCCCGACGTTGGCGGCCGCGTGTACGCGTTCGATCCGGTCCGCGAGCGCATCGACCTGCTGGGCGATCTCAACGCGGTCTGCGGCGAAGACCGCGCCGGCGCCGTCGCGCAGGGCAAGAGCCACGTCCCCTTCCTCGAATGCGGAGGCCGTCTGTTCTTTGCGACACACGTTGGCTGGTATGCGCAAGTGGACGGACGCGAGAGGCTCGGAGCCCCGCCCGGCCTGCGCCCCTATCCTGGCGGCCACCTCCTCGCCCTCGACATCACCGGCGGCCGCTTTGAGGACCTCGGCATCCCCGTGGCGGGTGAAGGCGTGCTCGCGCTGGCGATGGAGACCACCCGCGGGCTCCTGTACGGCCTGAGCTGGCCTCGGGGGATCTTCTTCGAGTTCGAACTTCCCACACGGCGCGCCCGCCAGCTGGGTCCCGTCTCCGGGGGGGGTGAGGCCGGCGACGGCGCCGACTACCGCACCATCTGCCGAGCGATCGCGGTGGATCCCCGCGACGGTTGCGCCTACTTCACCACCGCGGACGGAGCGATCCTCCGACACCGGCCGGGCGCGCGAAGCCCCCCCGCGCCGATTGCCGGCGATGACCTGCGCAAGGACTACTTCGGCCAGTACGACCCCGCCAGCCCCGGCCACATGGGCTACCACTGGCGACAGACCGTTTGGCGCGCCGCCGATGGGCGGATCTACGCGGTCCACGGCAACTCCGGCTACCTTTTCCGGTTCGATCCGCGCCGCGAACGCGTCGAAGTGCTCGACCGCATCACCTCGGAGGTGTCGCGCCGCAGCGGCATGTTTGACCAGTTCAGCTACGGCTACCTCGGTTTCGCGCTCGGCCCCGACGGCGACACCCTCCACTACCTCACCGGCGGCCCAATTTACCAGAACGGCCGGCGGCTGAAGGGCGTGGACCGGATCGCCATGGGCGCGGCGAGGGGACTGGAGAACCTGCACGTGATCACCTACCACATTCCGACCGAACGCTGCCGCGACCACGGCGCAGTCTTCTACCCCGACGGCTCCCGCCCGACCTACGTGAACTCGATCGCGATCGCGCGAGACGGCGACATTTACACGTTGGCCCGCGGACCGAGCGGGTCGGCAACCCGCACCGACCTGATCCGGATTCGCGGACCGTTTGACTGAAGGACCACCACCGACAAACCCGATCAACTCGCAGGGCCCGACGGCAATGACCATGACGCGGCGAACGGCGACGGTCGCCATCGCGTTGGCGGCCGGTGCTGCTTTGGGCGGGGCGCAGTTCCGCGCCGGCGCCGCGCGATGTGACATCACGCCGACGCCACCGATCCGGCTCTCGGGCTACGCGGCGCGGACCGCTGAGGCTGTCACGGTGCGTGCGCCACTCGAAGCTGCCGCGCTCGCGCTCGACGATGGCGCGGGCGGACGGCTGCTCATCGTCACCGCCGACCTGATCGCGGTGCCGCAGGGCCTGGCCGAGCGCATCGCGGCGGCCGCCGCCTCGTACGGACTTCGGCCAGACCAAGTGCTCGTGAACGCCTCCCACACCCACTACGGGCCGGTCGTCGACGACACGCTCGCCGGTATGTTCGCGTTCACCGAGGAGGAGCGCGCGCGATTGACGTGGTACGCCGAGCGGCTGGCGTCGAACCTCACCGCACTGGTCGGCGCGGCGGTGGCGGCAAGCCGGCCCGCGCGGCTCGGCCTTGGTTGGGGTCGGGTGAAGTTTCCGATGAACCGGCGCGAGCCGACGCCGCACGGCATCCGGCTCGGCGTCAACCCGACCGGCCCGGTCGACCACGCGGTACCGGTGCTGAGCGTCTGCGGGCCGGAGGGCGGCCTGCGCGCGGTGGTGTTCGGCTGCGCGTGTCACGCGACGACCATGGCCTCGACGTTCAACGAGGTGGACCCCGATTTCCCCGGGCACGCGCGGCGCGAGCTCGGGATGCGGCACCCCGGTGTGAGTGCGCTGTTCGTGTCGTTGTGCGCGGGCGACCAGAATCCCCACCCGCGGGGCGAGTATGCGCTGTCGCTGCGGTACGGCAGCGAGCTCGCCGACGCGGTGTCGGCCGCGCTGGCGGCGGGCACGATCGAACTGACCCCGCCGATCCGCACCGCCCGGCGCACCGTCAGGCTGCCGCTGGCGCCGTGGTCGCCGGAGGAACTGGCACGGGACCTCGCAATCACCAACTCCGACGCTCTGTCCCTCGCGAGGCGGCGCCGCGCGGAGCTGGTACTGGCGGCGGCCAACCGCGGCCCGCCGCCGCGCGCGATTGAGCTGCCGGTGCAGGTGATCCGGGTGGGCGACGAGCTCGCCTGGGTGGCGCTCGGTGGCGAGGTGGTGGTGGACTACGCACTGCGGCTCCGACGCGAAATCGCGCTGCCCCATGTGATCGTCGCCGGCTACTGCAACGCGGTGCCGGCGTATCTGCCGTCGCTGCGGGTCTTGTTGGAAGGCGGCTACGAGGCGGTAGACAGCATGGTTTACTATGGCCATCCCGCGCCGCTGGCGACGAACGTGGAGGAGACGGTGATCGCGACGGTGCGGGAGGCCGCCATGTCGCTGGGCGTTCCGTTGCGCCGCTAGCCCGTCGGTCCGGCGCGCGGCAGCTGCGCGCGCAGCCACTCGAGGAGTTCCTCACGGGTGATGCCGGGCGTGTCGAGCTGGTGATCCGTCGCGCGCCGCAACCAGAGGCCGACCTCTCGCCCCGGTCGCACGCCGAGCGCCAGCACGTCCTCACCGCGGATGAGCGGCGGCGGCACCGCCGCCTCCGCCGCCAGCGCGCGCCGCACCTCCTCCACGCGCCGGCACGCCGCACAGTCCGCGCCGCGCGCCGCCATGTCGAGCCGGTGGAGCTCCAGCCCGGTCGCGAACGCGGGATCCGCCATCCACCGTCGCAGCCGCGCCAGCCGCATCGTCGGAATCTGCCGGTACCGCATGTGGGTGCGCACGCAGCTGACGACTTCCGCCGCCAGCCGCTTCGGAAAGCGCAACCGCGCCACCACCGCGGCGGCGATGTCCGCCCCGACCACCTCATGTCCCGGATACGCGGTGGCCCCGCCCACACCCCGCACCGCCGGTTTGCCGACATCGTGCAGCACCACCGCCCACGCGAGCGCGGCGGAGCGACGTTCCATCCGCTCCAACACCGCCGCGGTGTGATCGAGTACGTCGCCCTCCGGATGATGCTCCGGCGCGTGCGGCACGCCCCGCATCGCGGCCACCTCCGGCAGCAGCGCCGCCAACAGCCCGAGCCGCTCCAGCTCCAACAGCGCGCGGCCGGGCCGCACCGCCTCCAGCCACAGCCGCGTCAGCTCCTCCCGCAGGCGCTCCGGCGCCACCTCCAGGATCGTCGGCGCCAGCTCGCGAATCGCCGCCGCGGTGGCAACCTCGATCGCAAACTCCAGCGTTGCCGCAAATCGCACCGCGCGCAGCATGCGCAGCCGGTCCTCACCGAAGCGCTGATGTGGATCGCCGATCGCGCGCACCAGCCGCGCCGCGAGGTCCGCACGTCCGCCAACGTGGTCGAGCACCCGGCCGCTCAGCGGATCATAAAACATGCCGTTGATGGTGAAGTCGCGCCGACGCGCGTCCGCGAGTTCGTCCGCAAACCGCACCCCCACCGGCCGACGGCCATCCCGGTATTCCAGGTCCTCCCGGAACGTCGCCACCTCAAACCAGTGCCCCCCCTCCTCGACCAGCACCACCCCGAAGGAGCGCCCCACCTGCCGAGTCCGCTCGAACAGCGCGATCACCTCCTCCGGCCGCGCGCTCGTCGCCACGTCGATGTCGTGAAACGGCCGCCCGAGCAGCAGGTCGCGCACGCAGCCACCCGCCCACAGCGCGCGGTGACCGGCCGCGACCAGCCGCTGGCAGATCGCCCGAGCACCCGCCTCCAGTCCACTGCGGTCCGGCTGGTTGGCCATGCGGCGACTATAGCGTAGTGTCTGGTTCGATGACGACGACGTTCCGATTGCGCACTCCGGTGCGCCACGTGCTCGGCGCGCTGGCGCTCGCCGCGGCCGCGCGCGGCGAAGGGCTGTTCCGTGTCGTGCCAATGCTGGAGGTCGCCGGCGGGACGACCTCGCTGGTGGTCACAGTCGACGTGCCGGCGGGTCACCGGCTGTACGCGGAGGAGTTCCGCGTGCAGGGACGGGACGGCACCGAGCTAGGCCCCCTCATCGTTCCCCCGCCGGTGCGACAGCCGGACCCGGTCACCGGTGAAGTTCATCCTTTCCACGGCGCCAGCTTCACCGCGCGGTGCGAGGTGGTTCGCAGCGGCCCGCAAGGTGTCACGGTCGAGATCGAGTGGCTCGGCTGTGACCAGACCCAGTGTTTCCTTCCCGAGCGGCTCGAGTGGCGCGCGGGCGCCGGCGGCATCGCCGCGACGCAGGACGCCGCCGCGGTCGCGGGCGGCTTCGCGCTTCCGCCCGATTTCCGGCTCGTGCGCACCCACGCGGGTTATGCGGGGGAACGGCAGTTCCTCGATTTTCTCGCCGGCCGCCTTCCGGTCGACGACCCCGCCCGATCGCTGCTGCGGCGCGGGTGGCTGTTCGCGGTGATGCTGATCCTCGGCGGCGGCGTGGCGCTGAACTTGACGCCGTGCGTACTGCCGATGATTCCGATCAACCTGGCGCTGATCGGTGCGGGCGCGCAGCGCAGCGGCTCACGCGCGCGCGGCGCGCTGCTCGGTGCCGCCTATGGCGCCGGCATGTGCGCGGCGTACGGCCTGCTCGGGGTTGTGGTGGTGCTCGGTGGCGCACCGTTCGGCGCGATCAACGCCTCGCCGTGGTTCAACGCGACGATCGCACTGCTCTTCACTGCGCTGGCCGCCGCGATGGCCGGACGGCTCAACCTCGACTTCTCCCGTTGGCAGAGCCGCGTGGACGCCGCCGCGCTCGCGCGACGGCGCGTGTTGGGCGTCTTCGCGCTCGGAGGCCTCTCCGCGGTGCTGGCCGGCGCCTGCGTCGCGCCAGTGCTGGTCAGCGTGCTGCTGCTGGCCGCGGCCCTCTACCAGCAGGGCCATACGCTGGCGCTCGGCCTGCCGTTCCTGCTGGGGCTGGGCATGGCGCTGCCATGGCCGCTGGCTGGCGCAGGCCTCGCGCGGCTGCCGAAGCCCGGCCCCTGGATGGACCGCGTGAAGTACGGCTTCGCGGTGTTCATCGCCGCCGTCGCGCTGTACTACGCCCGGCTCGCGTGGATCGGTTTCGCCGGCCCGGGACCGGCGTCCACCCGTTCGGAAAGCTGGGCGGAGTTCAACCTGGACGAGAATTCCGACGCGGCGCGCTGGGCGGAGGTGTTCTCGCGGGCCCGCGCCTCAGGGCGGCCGGTGCTGGTGGACCTCTGGGCGACATGGTGCAAGAACTGTGCCGCAATGGAGCGCACCACACTGCGCCGACCCGCGGTGCGCAGCGCGCTGCGGCGATTCGTCACCGTGAAGTACGCGGCAGAGCGCCCCGCCCGCGAGCCCGCGCGTTCTGTGCTGGCCGTGCTGGGGGCGCGCGGTCTGCCCACCTACGCGGTGCTGGAGCCCACCCCGCCCCGCTGAGGGGCGACACGAACCGGCGTGGGTTGGCGATTCGCACCCCGGTCACTATCATGCGCGCATGAGCCGGCGAACCGCACTTTCGGCGCTCGCGACCGCGGCGGTGCTCGCGCTGGGCGCGACCGCGCCGGAGGAGGCGCTGCCGCCGGAGGTGCGCGCGTACCGCAACGACTACGAGTCCGCGCTCCGCGCGGCGGAGGAGAACCTGCAGCGGACCCAGCGCGGCCTCGAGCTCACCTACGCGGACAAGCTCCGGCAGCTGATGTACGCGATGCAGTACGCGGGCCGCATCCGCGACCTGCTGAACATCTACGACGAGTACGTGCGGTTTCAGACGAAGCGGGCGCTGCCGACGCCCACGCCGGCGATGGAGCCCGCAGAGCTGCGAATCCTTGCGGAGGAGCACGTGAAGGCGGTCCGCACTGCGGAGTATAGCAATCACGTCGCGATCGCGCGGGCGGCCGCCACCTATCTGCAGAACCTCGCCATGCTCCGCCGTACCCTCGCCGAGCGCGCGGAACCGGACGTGCTGCTGCAGATTGACGCAGAACGCGACCGGCTGCTCACCAACGCGCGCGTCCGGACCGCGGTCGTCTCCGCGGCGGCCGGCATCGTGATTCCGACGAACTTCGTCGTCGCCGCAGAGGGGCCCGGCAGCAGCACGGAGGGCGAGCGGGTGCTGCGACTCTACCGCCTCGGCTCCGAGGACGCCGCAACGCTGATGGCCTACTCGCTCGAGGTTGGCATGGTCGAGGACCTCAGCCGGCTGCGCGAAGTCAAAACCGAAACCACACGTTCCCGCAGCGAAAGTCGCTCGGGCACCGTCGTCTATCGCTTCCGCGTGACCATCACCGCACGCAACGCGGAGGTCCCCGCGGGCAGCCGACTGATCGTCGAGTACTTCGCCCGTTCGCTCACCGACGGATCCAAACGCTACCACAGCAGCGAACAAACCCTGGTGCCCTGGATCGGACGCGGCGAATCCCACACCGCGGAATTCAACGGCATCTCGCTCTACCGCTCGGAAAGCCAGACCATCCAGAGCCGTGGCAGCGGCCGTTCGTTCAGCGGCGAAGAGTTTCACGGCATCATCGTGAGCCTACTGGACCCCGAAGGGCGGGTGATCCTGCAGCGATTCCACCCGCAGTCGCTGTCGAAAGACGTCATCGCCACGCCGGGCATGCGGTAGGCGGCGAACGCGCAGAGGAGGTTCACACGATGAGGGCAACCCTCGGGCGGGCGCTCGCAGCGCTAACGATCGCGGCGGCGTCGCGCGCGGCGCCCTCCCCTTTCCCCGGCCCCCGCGGCGAGAAGCTCGAGCTCTGCGCACGGGAGGACCTCTGGAGCCGCCCGCCGCGCGGGTTCCTCGACCAGTTCGTGCGCGTGCCGCGGGACCAGGTGGTCGCCTTCGCGCTCTACACCCATGACCGCGGCGTACTGAAACTCACCGCGCAGTTTTTCCCGCTGAAGCCGGATGAGCCGCGAGAGGCGCGATTGGAGTTGCAGCGCGACGGCGAGTGGCGGGAAGCCGCCCGCGCACCCATCCTGTATCCCGGGTGGTCCGCGCACTTCCGCGTGGAACCGTGGGACGGCTCCTGCACCGTGCCCTACCGGGTACGCCACGGCGCTGCCGCGATGTTCGAAGGGCTGATCCGGGCCGATCCGATCGCGAAGGATGTGATCGTCGTTGCCTCCCTCAATTGCGACTCCAACGCGGACCGCGGTGACCGCGCCGAAATCGTCCGAAATCTCCGGCGGCTGGATCCCGACCTGTTGTTCTTCGCCGGCGACCAGAGCTACGACCACACCGAACACACCGCCGGCTGGCTGCTGTGGGGGACCCGGCTGCGGGAGGTGCTGAAGGACCGGCCGGTCGTCACGATCCCGGACGACCACGACATTGGCCAGGGGAACCTCTGGGGTGAAGGAGGGATCGTCGCGGACTCGCCGAATGGCGACTCGGGCGGTTACTACTACCCCGCCGAGTACGTGCGCATGGTGGAGCGATGCCAGACCTGGCATCTGCCGGATCCCTGGGATCCGACGCCGGTGGCCCAAAACATCGGGGTCTACTTCACCCGGCTGCGGGTGGGCGGGATCGACTTCGCGATTCTCGAAGACCGCAAGTTCAAGAGCGGTCCCAAGGGCAAGGTACCCCAGCGGGGGCCCCGCCCGGACCACATCCTGGACCCGTCGTACGATCCGGCGTCGGTGGACCTGCCGGGACTACAGCTGCTGGGCGAACGGCAGCTGAAGTTTCTGAATGAGTGGGCCGAGGACTGGACCGGCGCGGACATGAAGGCCGTGCTCTCTCAGACAGCCTTTGCGGGCGCGGTGCATCTGCACGGCTCGAGGGAAAACCGGCTGCACGCGGACCTCGATTGCAACGGCTGGCCGCAGTCACAGCGGAACGCCGCGCTGCGGGCGATCCGGCGAGCGCTCGCCTGCCACCTCTGCGGCGACCAGCACCTCGCCGTCGTCATTCAGCATGGCATCGAGGAGTTCCGTGACGGCCCGTTCGGCTTCACCGCCCCCGCAATGGTGAACAGCTACTACGGACGCTGGTGGGCGCCGCTGGACGGCCGGCCGGGCGCACGGCCAATCCCGAACAGTCCGCTGCCATTCACCGGCGACTATCGGGACGGCCTCGGCAACCGCATCACGATGCACGCGTACGCGAACCCGGCGTTCCACACGATCCAGGACATGCGCCAACATCAGCGCGATCCCTCCGCGATGCTGGGCGACGGCTTTGGCATCGTCCGGTTCGACAAGCGAACCGGTCGGATCACGTTCGAATGCTGGCCCCGATATGCGGATCTCGACCGGGGCGACGCTGCACAGTACCCCGGGTGGCCGATCACCATCCGGATGGAAGACAATGACGGCCGCATTCCGTCCGGCTGGCTGCCGCCGCTGGAGGTTGACGGCGTGGATCGCCCGGTCATCCAGGTGGTGCGCGAGCCGGACGGCGAAGTGCTCTACACCCGTCGCGTTCGCGAACCGGGTTTCCGCGCCCCGGTGTACGGCGGGGGTCCCTTCACGCTTCGCGTCGGTCGCGACCGCCCCGTCGAATGGATCGCAAAGGGCCTGCGCGCCTCGCCGGCGGACGCCCGCCCACTGCCGATCTCCGTGCGTCTGCCTGCGCCCGGTCGCTGAGGCCCGCCGGCACCGGTTGCCCCGCCGTCCCGCCGGCCCTACACTCGCCGGGTCGAGTCACAACCCACAGGCCACCGTTATGTCTCCATCTCGTTCCACCCCGCGCCGCGCCGCCGCCCGCGGCAGTCCGCCGCTCCACATTGTCTTCATCGGCATGGGTGCAGTCGGTTCCGGCATGCTGATCTGTCTGAGCGAGCTGGCCGATCGCGATTCGGTGCCGGTGCGCTTCACGGTGTTCACTACCCATCCGGAGCGCGCCCGCGATGCGCTGTTCAACGCGGAATCGCTCTTCGACCGCATCGAGTTCGTTGCGGTGCCAGACTTCGCGCCACTGTTCGACACCGCCCCGCCCTACGACCGGATGCTGCGGGGAGCCACCGTCGTCATCAACGCCGCGCTTCCGGCCTTCAACAGCCCCACCATTGAGCTGGCGCTGCGGCTCGGCGCACACTCGGTGGACCTCGCCTCCGACATGTACAACGAGGAAACCGAGCGGACGCTCACCTTTCCCCAGTACCGCCACGACGCCGCGCTGCGCGCGCGCGGCACCACCGCGTTCATCAACCTCGGCGTTGCGCCGGGCATGACGGACTTTCTGATCGGCGAACGCATGCACGACCTGCTGGCGGTGGACCGCAAGGATCTGGAGGTCGAGAGCATTGACCTGTTCCTGTTGGAGGACATCGACTCCGACTCGGTGATCTTCTCCTGGTCGCCCGTGGTCGCGCTGGAGGAGCTCGCCCAGCGGCCGCGGGTGATCCGGGACGGCGCGCTCGTCGCGCTGGAGCCGTTCGCGTCGTCGCGCGAGTACCTCTTCCCGCACGAGCCGGAACCCACACGCCAATACCCGCTCTACCAGGAAGAACTACTCTCGCTGCACCGTGCGTTCCCGGAGGTGGAGGCGATCAGCGTGTACACCGGCGGCTCGGAGGTCGAACTGGTGAAGGCGCTCTTTCAGTTGAACCTGCTGTCGAAACGAACGCTGCCGGACCGGCCGGACCTCACCGTCGAGGCGCTGGTGCGCTCGCTGCTGCCGGGCATGAAGAACCCCCGCCGCATCGAGGCATACCTGCGCGACGGCAGCATTCGCCGGGCGCACTTTGCGGCGGCCGCGGAGATCCGGGTGAGCGAGCGCATTCGCACCGAACGGCGGACCGTGATCGAGACGATCGGCCTCAGCTATCAGCGCTACCGCGGTCTGATCGGCTCGCCCTATGCGGGCGCCACCTACATCTCCTACCCGACCGCGGTGTGCGCGGCGATCCTGCTGTGGCATGCGCTCGAACACCTGCGGACTGGCCGCGGCGCGCGGCTGGCCGGTGTCGTCAGCGGGGAGGACCTTGCACGATTGCTGCCGCGTTCCCGCGCCCACGCGATCCGCCGCGACCTGGTCGCGTGGGATATCGAGTTGTTCGGTGGCGTCCGTGACGCGACGGAAAGCTGAGCGCGTGCGGCGCGCAGGGGCCGCCGGCCGCTGCGGCGATCGGGCCGGCGCGCTTGACAGCCTCGCGCTGCGGGTGTGGGGTATCGCATGGATCAGACCCCAACTCTTCGAGCGCGCGATGCAGGCCATCCGCCACACCCCGGCGACGATCGCCCAACGGCGGGGGGAGCTCTCCCATTGCCGCTGCGCAGCCACCCCCGCCGCGCGCCACGCGTCGCGGCTGGGTCCGGTCGCGCTGCTGGCCGGCACTCTGCTCGAGTGCGCCGCCGAGCCGGTGCGCAATGGCAACGACTTCGCGCTGGAATGGAGCCAGCAGACGAACACGACCCAGCGCGCCCGTCTCCTGGCCGCACACACGAACCGGCTGCACACCTTCCGCCATCTGCGGGTGGAGCGGATCGAGCCGGCGGGCGCGGCCGTCCGGCTGTGCGCGCGCGAACCGGCCTCTGGCGCCGCGTTCGAACTGGTGGTCGAGAGTCGGCAATCGCTGGACCTCGCCCGCTCACTTGCGCCGGGGGAGGCGATCGCCGCGCGCGGTCGGCTGCATTGGTCCCCCCGTCGCGAGGAATTTTTGCTGCAGCCCGCGCTGCTCGACTTTCGGGATCGCTCATCGCCGAAAGCGGGCAAGGAGCTGCTGCGGGAGGTGGATCCGAAGGCCCGCTAAGGCCATGTGGAGGTGCGCGATGACAGCGCTCACGTTCGCGAGAACATTCGCCGCCGCCGCGATCGCGCTGGCGTGTGCGTCCAAGAGCGACGCCCAGATGCTGTTTCCGGGCGACGGCTCCGACGAGCCGGGGTTCGTCCCGCCCGTCGTCGGCGACCTGCCACCACCCCCGCCGGCGCGAATGTCGTCCGGCGAATCCTACATCCCGTATCCGCCGCCGCCCGTGGTGCCGCAGGCGCGGTCCGAAAAAAAGAATCCGCCCACCCCCCCCGTGATGTTCACGAAACTGCGGTCGCCCCACGGCATGCTCGACTGGGCCACCCGCCCCGACGATCTGAACAACCTGTTGCGGGAGATGAAGTCGAGCATGGACGTGCATCTGGCCTGCGAGGTGAAGTCGCTCGAGGAGGTGGATCCCAATCCGGAACGCAATCCGATTCTGTTCCGCTCCGGCCACTTTCGGATCCGTCACACCCCCGCCGAGCGGGCGCGCCTGCGCCAGTACCTGCTGGCCGGCGGAATGATCATCTACGATGCGGCGGCCGGCTCGAAGCCGTTTTACGACTCGGCAGTCGCGGAGTTGCGCGAAACGTTCCCCGAGGTGCCGGTGCAGCGACTGGGACCGGATCACCCGATCTTCCACGCCTACTACGACCTCGACCGGGTGGACTACCGTGCCGGCGTCCGCGCCGCGGGCTACCATGACCAGACGCCGTGGTTCGATGGCGTGACGATCAACTGCCGGGTGGTCGCCGTAGTGTCCCGGTGGGGACTCGGCATTGGCTGGGACGGCAACACCGACGACAGCCTGCGCGCCTACACGGTCGACTCGGCGCGGAAGCTCGGCGTCAATCTGATGGCCTATGCGACCGCGCAGCGGGCGTGGGCCCGGCAGTTCGCGCACGCGCTGCAGTTTGTGGACCGGGAGCCCTCTTCCGTGGGGCGCATCTCCATCGCGCAGATCGTGTATGACGGCGAATGGAAAACGCGCCACAAGGGGCTGAGCGTCTTGCTGCAACAGTTCCATCAGAAAACGGGCGTGCCGGTGAAGTTCGCGGTGAGGGAAATCCGGCTCTCCGATCCCTCCCTGTTCGACTCACCGCTGCTGTATCTGACCGGCCACGAGGAGTTCCGCCTCTCGGAGGTGGAGGTGCGGAACTTGCGAGAGTACCTGCGGCGCGGCGGGTTCCTCTTCTCGGAAGCGTGCTGCGGCCGCGCCGCCTTCGATCAGGCGCTTCGCCGTGAGCTGCGCCGGGCACTGCCGGAAAGCACGTTGACGACGATCCCGACCGGCGACCCGTTGTTGACGCTGCCGAACCGGATCGAAACGGTGGGCCTCACTCCCGCGCTCGCGCAGCGGCTGAGCCGCTCCCGTGCGGAACCCCGCCTAGAAGGAATCATCCTGGACGGCCACCTCGCGGTGGTCCATTCGCCGTGGGGGCTGGCGGGAGGGTGGGAGCTGTCGCCCAACCCCTACGCGCTGGCGCTGGACGAATCCTCCTCGCTCGCCGTTGGAATCAACGTACTGATGGCCGCGCTGACGCAGTAAGGCGCGGCGGCGCCCTTCAGTGCACCGTCTGCGAAACGGTGAAGATCGGCAGATAGATCGCCATCACCAGCACCAGCACGACGCCGCCAAACAGGCAGATCACGATCGGTTCGAAGAGTGACGTCGCGGTGACGATCCGGTTCTCCACGTATTCCTCATACATGCCGGCGATCTTTTCGAGCACCTCCGGCAGCCGGCCGGACTCTTCCCCCACGCCGACCATCCGGATCACCAACCGCGGGATCTCGGGGTCTCGCGCAAGGCTGGCGGCGATCCGCTCGCCATTCACAATCCGCTCCTTCGCCCGCTGCAGCGATTCGACGATCACGCTGTTGCCGCTGACCGCCGACGTGATGTCCATTGCGGTGGTGACGCCGACACCGCCGCGCAGCATGATCGAGAGATTGCGGCAGAAGCGGGCCAGCGCGAACTCGCGAATGCAGATGCCAAACAGCGGCAGTTTCAACACCAGCGCGTCCAGCCGGCGGCGGCCGGCCGGCGAGCGGCGCATGACCGCCACAGTCACCACCGGCACCAGTAGTGCGCCCACCAGCCAGGGCCAGTGGTCAATCAGGAACTGGTTCACGCCGAACACCACGCGCGTCAGCTTCGGCAGCGGCACATTGAATCCCCGGAAGCTTTCCATGAACTTTGGCAGCACGAACGTGGTCATCACAACGCACACGAGGATAAAAAAGATGAAGATGAATAGCGGATAGGAGGTGACCGCCCGGATCTTTTTCACCAGCTTCTCGTTCCGTTCCATGTACGCGGCAAGTTGCTCGAGGGTCTCCGGCAGGCTTCCTGACTCCTCCGCGGCGCGGATCAACGCAACGAACAGCGTATTGAAATGGTCCGGGTGGCGCGCGACGGCCTGTGAAAATGTCTCACCCTCGTGCAGCCGCCGCACGATGTCCTGCAGCACCTTTCGGAACGTGGGATGGTCCATGTCGTTCGCGATGGAGTCCAGGGCGTCGCGCAGCGGCATGCCCGCGTTCACGGTAATCGCAAGTTGCCGGCAGAAGACCGCCTTGTCCGAAATTGTGATTGGACGGCCGGTCTGGATCCAGCGCCGTCTCGGTGCGGCGGCGACCGCGGTCGCACCGCCGCCCCCCCCCTCTCCCTTGGCGACCAGTTCCACCACCAGATATCCCTGCGCGCGCAGACGCGCGAGTGCGTCCGCCCGGTCCGCCGCTTCGATCGAAGACCTCACCACCAGCCCCGCGGAGTTGCGGGCGGTGAACTGAAACGTCGTCAACGCGGGCACGTCAGTCCTCCGTCGGCCAGATCGCCATCGCCTCCTCGACAGTGGTCAGCCCGCGCTCGAGCTTGCGGAGGCTGTTGCGGACCAGCGTCTCCATGCCGAGCCGGATCGCCGCCTCGCGCATCTCGACGTCGCTGGCTCGCCGCACGATCAGCTCTCGGATCGGCGTGGTCACCTCAAGAAACTCAAACACCGCCTGCCGGCCTCGATAGCCGGTGCGGCCGCAAGCCTCGCACCCCTCCCCACGGTAGAACGTCCAGTGGCGCGACTCCGGCCAGACCGCCTCCAACGCGGCCCGTTGTTCGTCGGTGGGCGTGGTCTCGCGCCGACAGCGCGGGCAGATCAGCCGGATCAACCGCTGTGCAATCACCAGCCGCAGCGTCGCCGCGATCAGATATGGCTCGATGCCGATGTCCCGGAGCCGGCTGAATGCGGAGGGCGCATCGTTCGTGTGCAGCGTACTGAGCACCAGGTGACCGGTCAGCGACGCCTGCATCGCGATGCGAGCGGTCTCCTCGTCGCGAATCTCCCCGATCAGGCAGATGTCCGGATCCTGCCGCAGAATCGCGCGCAGTGCGTTCGCGAATGTCATGCCGACCTTCGCGTGCACGTGGGTCTGGTTGATGCCCTTCAGCACATACTCGACCGGGTCCTCTACCGTTTGGATGTTCACCTCGGGGCTGTTCAGATAGCTGAGCGCGCTGTACAGCGTCGTCGTCTTGCCGCTGCCGGTCGGACCGGTCAGCAGGATGATACCGTTCGGCGACTCGAGGATCTTCTTGAAACGGTGCAGCATTTCCGGCGGATCGAAACCGATCTTGTCCAGGTCGACCACCAGCGAGGCACGGTCCAAAATCCGCATCACGATTTTTTCGCCGAACACCAAGGGCAGCGACGAGACGCGCACGTCAATTTCGCGCCCCTGGAGCCGGAACTTCAGCCGGCCGTCGAGCGGGATCCGACGCTCAGAGATGTCCATCTCCGCGAGGATCTTGATCCGGGTGACGATCGCCGGATAGAGCCGGCGGGGGGGCGGGGTCACCTCGCGCAGCACCCCGTCCACCCGGAAGCGGATCCGCACGTCCGTTTCTCCGGGCTCCAGGTGAATGTCGCTGGCGCGGTCGCGCACCGCCTGCATCAGCAACAGGTTCACGAATTTCACCACCGGCGCGTCGTTCGCGAGAATGCGCAGTTGGTCCTCGTCCAGCGCGGCTTCGGCCGGTTCGAGGGGGCCGCTTTCCACTTGTTCGGTCTGAACGATGTCCTGCAGGTTCCGCTCGATGTGCGCGTCGGGCCGGTACTCGCGCTCGATCACCCGCCGGATGCGCTCCGCGGTGCTCACCGCCCGGCGGATTTCCATTGAGGTGAGCGAGCGCACCGCGTCGACCGCTGCCAGGTCGAGCGGGTCCTTCATCACCAGCGTCAGAAATGTTTCCCCGGCTCTCCGGAACGCGCACACAAGGTGCCGCCGGGCGACCCGTTCCGGCACTAACGCGACATCTTCGGGCTGAAGCTTGAAGTCGGGGCCGAGCTCCAGAAACGGCAGCCCGTAGATCTCCGCGAGCGCGCGGCCGACGTCGTCCTCGCTCGCGAGGCCGAGGTCAACAATCACATCCCCCGCGGGCCGGCCGCTCTGTACAACGACCTCGAACACGCGCTCCACCTGCTCCGCGGTCAACCGCCCGAGCCCGCGCAGACGGTCGCAGAGTCGCCGCGCTGCAGCGGGCACCCGCGCCGCGTTCGCGGACGGCACCGTGGCGTCTCCCGCCGTCATTGCAACGCTACGGCGCCGGCGTCGCCGTTGCGGCGCCCGGCTCGAGGATTGTCGCGGTCAGGAAGATCAACAGGTCGACCTTGTCCTTCACCTTGGTCTCCCGCCGGAACAGTGCGCCAAGCAGCGGAATTTCCCCCAGCAGCGGCACCCGGAACGTTTCGCTGCGCTCGCGCTCACGCACGAGCCCACCGATCACAATGGTCTCGCCGCTGCGCAGCATGATCTGCGTCTCCGCTTCGCGCGTCGAGAGCACCGGATAGGTCTCCACCAGCGAAATGCGGTCCGACACCGACGGCCGCACGATCATGCTGATTCGGCCTCCGTCGCAAATCTGCGGCACAACCGCCAGCTGGATCCCGATTTTTTCGTAATACTCGAGCGTCACCTGCGTCTGCACGCTGCCGCCCCCCACCGGGGTGTTCTGGTAGGTCAAAATCGGAAACTTCTCGCCCACCAGGATCCGCGCCTCCTGGTTGTTCAGCGTTACGATGCGGGGTGAGGAGAGCACGTTCGCGCCCAGAATGTCTTCCAGCGCATGCAACAGAATGGAGTATTGCACGTCGGTGAGCTGCTGGAAGAAGAGCTGGCCTCCGGTTGTGAACGGCCGCATCGCGGTGAAGGGCGCGTCGGTCGGCAGCACCCTCGGACGAGCGTCGAGCGTAAGCGACTCTCCCAGCACCCGCTGAACGTTCCGGCCGTTCAGAAACACCCGCTCCACATCCAACTGAATCCCCAGGTCGCGCGCCGCATCGGAGCTCACCTCGACGAACCGGGCCTCGATCAGCACCTGCGGCGAGGGCACGTCCAACTGTTCGACGAGCTGCTCGACCACTTTCAGCACCGCTGCGGTGTCGCGCACGATGAACCGCTTGCTGCGCACCACCGCCTTGGACTCCAGCGTACGGCGGCCGCGCGCCAGCGCGGTGTCCGGCCCGGAGCCCGCTCCGCGCGACCCTCCCCCCGAGGCGGTCTCCGGCTCCCAGTACTGCCCCAGCGGCCGCAGCACCACCATCGAGCCCCCCGAGCTCAGATGCGGCCGAATCACGTCCTCCAGGTCCGAGGCGTCGAGGTACTTCAGCTGGAACACCTTCACCAACACCGGCTCCGCCGCGGCGGAAGCAGCCTTCGAAGGATCTGCCTTCGTCACGATGATCACGCCGTCGGCCAGCTCATACGTGAACCCGTAGGGCCGCAGGATTACGTCCAGCGCCCGGTCCCACGCCAGGTTGTCCACGCGGACGTTCACGGTTCCGCGCACCTCGGGACCGATCACGATGTTGCGGCCGGTCTGACGCCGAAACGCTTCGAGCACCTGCTGAATGTCCGCGTCCTGAATGTTGAGGGTGACGAGATCCGTCTCGATGGAAGGCGGGATCACCGCGGCAGGCGGCGCAGCCGTCGCGGGCGCCTGCGAGGCCGCGGGCTCCCACCCCCTTCCCAGCAGCAGCGCGACTCCCCCCAGCAGCCCCGACCACCGGCACCTCATCGCGTTGTGCCCTCCCGCCCGCCGGACCGCCCCCGCGTCTGCAGCAGTCTCTGCATCTCCTTCGGTCGCCCCGACCGGCTCATCGCCTGCTCCTCCGTGATCAGTCCCAGCGCGTGCAGTTGCCACAGCGAGTCCTCCATCGTCTGCATGCCTTCGCCTCGGCCGATCTGCAGCACCGAGTAAATCTGCTGGATCGCCCCCTCCCGGATCAGATTGCGGATCGCGCTGTTCGCTTTCAACACCTCGCAGGCCAACACGCGGCGGCGGTGGTCGGTCGCGATGAGCAGCTGCTGCGAACAGATGCCCACCAGCGTCATCGACAGCTGCATCAAAATCTGCTGCTGCTGGTCGGCCGGAAAGGTGTCCACCACCCGGTTGATCGCGTTCGCGGTGTCCTGTGTGTGCAGTGTCGCAAGGATGAGATGGCCCGTCTCCGCGAGCGTCAGCGCCAGCGCAATGGTCTCCCGGTCGCGCATTTCGCCGACCATGATCACGTCCGGCGTCTGACGGAACACGTTGCGCAGCGCCTCCGCGAACGTCGGAGCGTCCTCTCCGATCTCGATCTGTTCGATGGTGCAGCGCCGGTGGCGGTGAACGTACTCGATCGGGTCTTCGAGGCAGATCACATGTCCCTGACGATGATGATTGATGTGGTCAATCAGCGCGGCCAGCGTGGTGGACTTACCACTGCCGGCGGGCCCCGTGATCAGCACCAACCCAAACGGCGCCATCGCGAAGTCGCGCACGGACGCGGGCAGCCCCAACGCCTCGAACGGCGGAATCTGCGTCGCGATCTGGCGGATCGCCAGCGCCACCGCGCCCTGCTGTTTGAACACATGCACGCGAAACCGCGCGGTGTCGTCGAGCGATGCGGCCAGATCCGCGCTGCCGCGCTCGTCAAACGAAACCCAGTGGCGGTCCTGCATGAACGACTGCGCCAGTTGACGGGTGTCGTCCCGCGAGAGCGGCCGGTCGCCCCACGGTGTGAGCAAGCCATGAACGCGCATTTGAGGCGGCGCGCCCACCGTCAACACCAGGTCCGACGCGCCGAGTCGCACCATCTCGGCAAGCAGCTCGCGAGCATCGAACATGGTCTTTCTCTAACCTTTTTCACGACGCAGAGCCAGCCGATTGCGGGCGAGCGCAACCGGGGCAACTCCGGCGCCGACACCGCCCTCCGAGGTCAGCGCGCTTCGCCGTTGGACAAAAGCAACGGCCCGCCGTCGAGCGGCGGCGCGACGGCGTCGTCGCGTGCCCCGTCCGGCCACACCGGCGCGAACACCACCACGATCCGATGGGCGGCGGCCGGCGCACAGACCAGATCCAACCGCACCAGACCCCGGTTGCGCTCCTCCGGTGAGGGCCGCTCCGCGCTGCTCACACGCCACGACGCGGTCTCCGGCCCCAGCGCGCGCAGCACCACCTCCGCACCGCCGGCGCGAAGAGTGACGCGGCGGTCACCGTCCGTTCGAATCTCCGCGCCGGTGACAAATCCCCACCGCACCTCCGCGGCCTCCTCCAACTCGAGCTCGTCCCGCACGGTCACCGCCCGGCGCGCGGCGACGAGCGCGACGCCGCGCCGGAACCGCCGCACCGGCGGCCCGTACGCCCGCGTCAGATCCAGCACCACCGCGGCGGCCTCGGGCGTGCTATCGAACCGCTCTACCGTCGAGACGCCCTCCGGCGACTGCCCTCGCCCGCGGATCAGCGGGACCGCGTGGCTTTCGCTGCCGTTGCGGAAGTATCGCCACCGATTCCGACCAAAGTAGCCGGGAAGACTGTAGCTGTCCTTGCCGAGGTCCAGCACCCATCGTCGGCCGAGCGCGTCCAGCACGAACGTGCCGAGGTCGAGATGTCCGTGGTTGATTCGGTTGTGACCTGCCTTCACCGCCACCCACAGCGCATTGGAATCCCCCAGGTTCCCGCCCATCGTGACCACCGGAATCTCGCCGCGCACACACAGATCGAGCGGACGCGGCGCCCGCTGCCGCGGCGCGGGCACATACCAGACCACATGCCACGGTGAGGGCGCGCCGCCGGCAGCGATCTGCGCGTGCTCGTCCGCCGCCGCCGCACGGTCATTGAACGCGCGCGCCAGCCACATCACGCAGCCGGCCGGGCGGCGACGCGCCCGTTCGCTCGCGTCGGCGAAATTGAAGTAGAGGCCCGTGGGGCCGACCCACGGAAGGGGGACGACCGCCGCGCTGGACAGCCCCGGCGACCGCGAGAGGCCGAAGTCGGTCCCCAGCGCCGTCCGCAGCGCGTCCAAGCCCAACGCGACATAAGTGGTCGCGTAGTTCCAGTAACTGGGGCCCTCCCCCCACCCGCCGTCTGGCGCGTAGCTCGCCAGCGCGCGGGGCATCGAGGTGACGGCGGACCGAACGATCGTATTGAGCCAGAGCGGGTGAACGTCGCCGATCGCGAGCGCGCCGGCCAGCAGTCCTCCGTTGCAGACAAGGTTCCAGTTGTGGCTGACGCGCGTCCACCACCCGTAGCGGGCCTCGCCCGCGTAGGCGCGGCGGCCCGGCTCGAGGCCGTGGCGGATGAGCGCCTCTTCGATCCGCCGCCGCGTGTCGCGGTCGAGCGCCCCGTACAGCCAGTCATAACCAAGCGCGACCGCGCAGGTCATTTCCGCGGTGTCAAGAAAGTGATCGGGATGCCAGTCCGGAAACTCGCACGCGTTCAGCAGAAAGCGTCGCGCGGCCGCCTCGAACGCGGCTTCGTTGGTCCAGCGCCACGCAAATGCGAGCGTCGCGATCGCGTCCAGATGCCGGCGGCTGATCTCGAGCAGCAGCCCCCGCGAACTGCTGAGCTGGTAGGGGGGCGGCCGCGCGCCCGTGAGCCTCCGGGCCGACTCCACCACCCTCGCGGCCCAGCCCGCCAGCGTCGGATCGGTTACCGCCGCCCGCTGCAATTCCGTGAGCCGTTCGTCGGTGAGCCACAGCCGCGGATGCGCCGGCCGAAGGTTTTCGGCCAGCCCGGCCGGCGGTTCCGGCGCCGCTCCGCCAGCGGCTGCCACCAATGCCAGCGCCGCGGCCGCCCATGCTCCACGCCCGCTCATCGCGCCCCCCACCATACCGGGCTGGTCCAGGCCAGCTCGCCGTCCGTCTGTTGCACCCGCACGTAGTACCACACCGGGCCGGCGGGCACCTCACGGTCCACATAAGTGAACTCAGATTGCCGCGCGCCGACCTCGCGCGAGTAGATGAACACGTTGTTGCGACAGACGTCCACACGTGCAATTTCCGCCGGCGCCAGCACGCGAACCTCCACCGGCACCGTCGGTGGCGGCCGGCTGCGCGAGGCTTCGCCCATGAAACACCCCCCGACCCGCACATCGAGCAGAATTTTCGCGCCGGTGGTACCGTAGCAGCGGCGCGCCCGCAGCGCCTCCAGGATCGCAGCCCGGCTCAGCTCGGTCGCGTACACGCAGGCTTTTCCGTACCCGCCACCGTGGTCAGGGCTCGCGATCACCCCGATCACGATCCCCCGCGCCCACGCATCCTGCAGAAACCAGCCCCTCGGCGTCGTCGCCCGAGCCTGTCGCGGCGCGCCCTCATGCTCGTAGGAACCGCGCGTCTGAAAAATCTCCGCAACCGGTTGCGCGGTTTCGTCCACGAACGACCAGTCCGTCGGCACGTTGCCGGTGTCGGCGAGCTGATGCGGGATGGTGACAAAGTCGGCGTTCATTCGCCGCAGGTCCTCCCAGAGCTGTGCCGGCGTCTGCCGGTTCTTCTCGTTCCACCAGCGCGGAAAGCGCGGGTCGCCCAGGATCAGGTTCCGGTGCCCGTAAAAACCATACGGATGGTTCGCGCTGTACTCTTCGAACGATGAGGTCCACTCCTGCCCGAGAAACGTGAGGAACCGACCGCGGTCTTCGTTCGCGCGCGCGAGCTTCGCGAGGTAGCGCCACAGATACGAGTTGATCGCATACCCGTGGTCCGTCACGCAGGCGAAATCGTGGACGGCGAGGTCGCGCATGTGCTGGTAGCTCTCGTCGACGCTCTGATCCCGGGTGCGACCGCACGGGGACACGTCGCTGTGCTCGTGCAGGTCTCCGAAAAACAATCGC
Organism: Kiritimatiellia bacterium; assembly: GCA_026417735.1. Taxonomy (NCBI): domain Bacteria; kingdom Pseudomonadati; phylum Kiritimatiellota; class Kiritimatiellia; species Kiritimatiellia bacterium. Next base: position 81,082 of record JAOACR010000018.1, on the reverse strand, counting down.
CATCGGTGTCCGCGATGTTCCACCCACCATCCCGGCGTCTCCTCACCGCGCGCCTCGCGCAGGTCAGCTGGCGGAAACGCCTCGGCCGATTCGGTCGCGCATTGCCACGTCGGCGGCGCCGCGGGCGGCGCATCCGCCGGGACGCCCGCCAGACGCACGTCGCTGCGCGCGAGATCCGCGGCGGCTTCGTTCGGCCAGTTCGCCGGCATGTTGTCGTACTGATGAAGTACCCACACCGTCCCGCCGACGACCGCCAAACCCGGGCGGCGGTCCATGCCCTTCAGCGAAGAAACCTCCCGCGCGGCCGACCAGCGGTCCCCCGCGAACGCGGCGAGCTTCACGTTCCAGTCGCGCGGTTTCGGCCCGGCCACCGCCGCCAACCACGCGACCCAGAGCCGTCCCGACTCATCAAACGCCGCCGCGGGCCCCTCACTGCCCTCGGCGAGCGGCCCGTCGCCCGCCGCCGGCTCCTCCACCCCCTGCGGCGTGATCCGCACCAGCCGGAGGCGGCGACCAATCGTCGCTCCGACGCGGTACTCGCTCACCTGCGCGGTCTCGTACAGCATCCAGACCTCGTCGCCGCGCGCCAGAAGCAGCGGATGCCGGTCAATCGCCGGAGCAGTGGTGAGCCGCCGCGCCGGCGACCAGCCGCCAGTTCGCGCCTCGCGCGACCGTGCCCAGATGTCCACGCGTCCGTTCCGGAAGTCGTGCCACGCCACCACCACTTCGCCGGCCGCGGTCACCGCAATCGCCGGGTCGCACGCGTTCACCGAGGGGTCGCTCAGCCACTCGATCGGCCCGGCCCGCCCTCCCACAACGGCTCTGACGCCGATCCGTCGCCGGCCGTCCCGGCTACCCTCCCAGGCAACCCACACCAGGTCACGATGCGACGCGACCGCCGGATCCACATCCGTTCCACCATCCTCCAGCAGCTGGCGGAATTCCGGACCGCGAGCGCTCAGTTTCACCACCGCGATGTCCCACTCGTCACGCTGTTCCCGCGCATAGACCAGCACAGCGCCGTCGCCCGCCGCCACGAGCCGAGGGCCAAGCAGCGCGACGTCACCGCCCCCGTCGTCCACCGTCCAGCGATGTGTCACGCGCGCATCGTCACCGGCCGCAACTTCGATGCGCGCCCCCTGCAGCGTGTCCCGGCCATCCCGAAAACTGATCCACGCCGCGTACAGCGCTCCGTCCGCTCCGCGCGTGAGCGCCGGCTCATCGTTGACCCCCTGTGCGGCGGAAAGCTCGACCCCGCGGGGGGGCACCTCCTCGATCAGCTCCACGTCGTCCACCCACAATCGTCCTGGTTTCCCTGCAAATGACGACGGCGAGATCAGCTCGAGCACCAGCCGTCCGTCCGCCGAGGGCGTGAACGGTGGCGTCTCGAAGGTCCGCCACTGCGGCGAGATGGAATCCCATGCGGCGATCCGTTCGCGAGCCGTGCGCCGGGGGAACGTCGCGAACAGCGCCATGAACACGCCGGGTGTCCCCCGCGCACGCACCCGGAAGCGATAGACGCGGTTGCTGCGCACCTCGACCGTCTGGATCAGCCGGGCAGCCTGGCGGGGAGCGGTCGTCTCACCCCGCAAACACACCCGACCGGAGGCGGCGGCCGCGGAGTTCGTCACTAGGACATGAAGCGCGTCGAGCGACCACCCCGTCCCGCCCTCCTCAAAGCCAGGGTCGCGCAGTACATTTTCCGCCGCCGAGCCGGCGAGAGCCGCCCCCAGCATCCCCATCACCACGCTTCGGGGCATCCCCATGGCCATCGCCGACCTTCTGCGCGCGTGATCTGAACGCGCAGAACGCGCGGCGCATCGCCACGCGTTCCGGACCTCAGATCAGCCGCTCCACTTGTGCAGCACTCATACCTGCTCGGGCACCACGTACGGCGGCCGATACTCTCCCTTCAGCATCCGGTTCGCTTCGTCGTCACCGATCACTTGCTGCGTCGCCGGATCATACCGGAGCGAACGGCCGAGCCGGTACGAAATATTGCCGAGGTGCAGCAACGTGCAGGAGATGTGGCCCTCCTCGATCGGCGCCTCGATGTCCTCCGTTTTGCGGCTCCGCACGCACGCAATGAAGTTCGCGAACGCATCTCCACCCTGCCGGCCCTCCGGCCCCGGCTCGTGGAACTCGCCGAGCCATGTCTTGTAGGAGGTATAGCCGTTGACCGCGACGTAGCCCTCCGAACCGTAGAACAGGTTGCCGATCACGTTCGTCCATGGGGCGACTTTCTTCTTTTCCTCCGCGGGCTTCGTCTGACCCGCTGCCGCGATCGCGCCGACCACCGCAGGAATATCGTCCTCGCCGAACAGCCGCGTCCCAATGCCGGCCTCGTGGTTCGTCAGCCAGTGCCGTACTTCGAACACGAGCAGTCGTGGTTTGCCATCGGGCATGGTGAACTCATAGGCCACATTCAGTACGTTCGGCGTCTCCTGATCGTCGTCGAACATCACTTTCGCGCCGAGCGCCGTCACCCGAGTCGGATACGTCACGCCAAGACCCCAGCGCGCGATGTCCAGCTCGTGCACGCCCTGGTTCCCGAAGTCGCCATCCCCGTAGTCCCAGAACCAGTGCCAGTTGTAATGGAACCGGTTCTGCGTAAACGGTTTCAGGGGTGCCGGCCCGGTCCACAGATCGTAGTTGACCCCTTTCGGCACCTCCGAGGGCGGAGTCTTCCCGATGCTCTTGCGCCGCTTGAAGCACAACCCGCGCGCCATGTAGACTTCGCCGATCAGGCCCTCACGGAGCTTCTTCACCATTTCGCGCAACGCGGGGCTGCACCGCGCCTGCGAGCCATGCATCACGATCCGCTTGTACTTGCGCGCCGCCTCGACCAGCTGCTTGCCCTCGAACCACCGATGCGACATCGGCTTTTCAACGTAGGCGTCCTTGCCGGCCTGGCAGGCCCAAATGCCCTGGAGCGAGTGCCAATGGTTAGGCGTTGCGATCGAGATCGCGTCAATGTCTGGCCGCTCGAGCAGCTTGCGCAGATCCTCAAACGCCATCGGCTCCTTGAGGTTGCGATCGCGAAACTGCTTCAGCCGCTTCGCAATCTCGTTCTGGTCCACATCGCAGATCGCCGCAACTTCAACGTTCGGAAGTTTCTGGTAGCCCTGGATATGATCTCCGCCCCGCCCGCGAATGCCCACCACCGCGACCCGCACCCTCTCGTTTGCACCAAATACCCGCTCGGGATTCGCGACCATCTGAATGCCCGCCCATGCGGTCGCGGTGGTTTGCAGGAAACGCCGGCGGGAGACCGTCGAAGTCACCGTTTGATCGCCCTTCATCATCATGCACCTCCTGGGTCTGAGCGTACTATGCCGACCGGCGGCAAACCGGTCAAGCAGCGGGTGAACAAATGGGGGCCGATACCACGGCCGCGGGCGGCTCACTGCATCAGGTTGTCGCGGATCGCCCGAAGCCACAAACCTTGTGGGTCCCCGCGGGTGGGCACCAGCCATCCGCCCTCTCCCAGTTCGTTCCACGCAAAGACCACCGCATACCGTTCGGCCGTACACTGTTCCGGGTGCGCGTCCATCCACGCGATCAACTCCCGAAGGTGTGCAGCGAACTTGTCCGGCATGCCCCCCGTGTAGTACCAGCTTCCCTTCGCGGCGGTCTCCCAGGGCCGGCGGTCCCACCCAACGCTCACGCACGGGATGTGCGGCTGAGCGGGTGTACCTGCCCACGACTCGCGGTGCAGCTGGTAGAGCCGTTCGATCGGCATCTCCTGCCATCCCTTCATCCACCCGCCATTCACATTGTAGCGCGTGCTCGCTGCAAACACGGGCGGCAAGCGCGGCGCACATCCCACCCACGCAACACCGGGCAGACCTGCTGCGCGCGCCGCCTGCTCCACCGCCGCCAGTCCCTCCGGCAGCGCGTCGGACGGATTGAACACAATGACCATCGGCCGTCCCCCTAACGTGACGTGACCGGGCTCGCGGAACAGCGGCACCCAGTGCGCTGCCGCCGACCTCCAGTTCTCCAGCGTCCTCAACTGATAGGAGTCATGGTTCGCCACCAACAGGCAGAAGCCCATGCGGGCGCGATTGGGTGCCGCCAGGTACAGTCGCAGCCCGGTGTGTTTGGGGTCGGCCGCCACCGCTGAGGGCTCGGGATGGAAGTACCAGCAAAACGCCCAAAAACTCAGCCCGTGATCTGCGGCCAAGTCGATCTGCCGCTGCATGATCGCCGCGGTGTCGCTTCGCCAACCCCACACCGGCTCACGGTCACTGTAGTCGGTCGCAAGCGAACGAGTGAGATGCGTTGGTGCATTGGACGCCCACGGTTCCCCCGGCTGCCCAGCCAGCCGGTTCGTGCCCGACCATCCATCAAAGTAGTACGCACCCAGCCGAATCCGGGGAGCTCGCTCCCCCGCCACCCCCCCCGCCGCCGCGACCACGACGGCCAGTGCCAGAGCTCCCGCCCGCCCATTCACTCAGGCCTCGAGTACCCGCTCGAACTTCCAGCGCGCACACAGCTCGTCCACCAGCGGCATCAGGTCTCCATAAAAGGTCACCCGATGCCAGCCGTGGCTCCACCCTTCCGTCAGTTTCTCGATATCGCCCCGCACGCGCGCGACAAGCTTCGTGCGACAAGCCATGTCGCTGTCACAGCATCCGATCGCCACCGCCTGATGCACCGTCATCTTTCGCAGCTCCGGATGGATCTCGATGGTGGTTGTCAGGTAGCCCGCCGGCAGCAGCGACTCAAGCGACGCCCCCTTCCGGTCCTCCGAATGCGACCGGATCCGGTAGGGATTGGCAGCCCCCTGGGGCCCGAACGGCCGGGTCATCGCCACACAGTGCGCGTAGATGATCGCATTCCGCGCGGTGTCAATCACCGGATCCGAAATGTAACCCGGCCGACCGGTCAGCGCTCCCATCACCATCATCGTCAGCGCCGAGCGCACATCTCCCTCGCAGCCGCCCACCAGCCCGTCATTGTTGAACTGGCAGAAGCCGAGGCACGGATAAGCGGCCAGGTGTCCGCCGTAGAAGCCGCCCAGACAGTTGATCGTGATGCCGGTGGCGCCATGCTGGCGCATCAACGCGTTCATCGCCCCGTACATGCGGCCGGCCTTGGTGATGTCATCCCGCGAGGGCTCCACCACGGCCTGCGCGCCGGCGATCCAGCGCTCCGCGAATGCCTCCGCGTCCTTCACGTCGGCCGCTTCGTACGCCGCCGCAAGCTCGGGAAAGCCGATCGGCACCAGCGTCACCCCTAACGTCTCGGCGACCGCCTTGTGCATCTCCGGCGCGATCGGCCGGCCGACCACCAACAGCTTCATCCGCTTTAGCTCGGCAAGCGCTTCCTCCACCGGTCGCACCACCAGCCGATCCTCCGCGACCGGGTCCGGTGCCCCTCGCCACGTGCGCTCCCGCCGCGTCCGCCGAAACGCCGCGGCCACCTCCTCCGCGCTGCGCCCCTCAGCGAGCAGCGCGAACTGCCGCGCGGAGGCGGCGATGTCCTCGTCGCGGGAGGAGCTGACCCAGTCCACCGGCTTCTTCAGCGCCTGGATCGCAGGTTGTTTCGTCAGAAACAACCCGGAGCCGCCATAGAGATTGTCAACGACCAGCGTCGGTTTGCCGGTCGCGCACAGCTTCAGCACATCATTGCGCCAGCCCAGACCCTGCAGGCAGATCATGTAGCCCTGCACGTCTGCATCCGAGGCCAGCACCGCGTCCGCATCCTCCGGCTTGTCCATCAGCCGGGCGACCAGAAACTCGACTCCCGGGCACTCGCGTTCGAGCAACGAAATGATCTGCCGGCGCCGCGCATCAAAGTCATAGCCGAGGTTCGGCCAGATCGGCGCGTCGTTGCGAGTCTCTGCGAACACGAGCCGAACGCGCGGCCGCGCGCCCGCCGCCGTCACCGCCGAGGCCGGTCGGGCCAGCGCCGTGCAGCCGGCGCAGGCGGCACATCCGCCGAGAAACTCCCGGCGAGAAAGCAAACGGTTGTTTCGACTTGTGCGGTTCTTCATCGCGTGGTCCTCCGTGCACACATCCGTCATAGCGCTTCGACTTCCCGCGGCTGCGCTCGGCGGCCTTCGGGGGCAGATCGGCGCCCTCCCGCGCGCGGCCGCACGTTACCCTCGCTTTCGGCCACCGGCGCCTCCTCTGCCTCCACGCCGGGCAGACGCGCCCGCAGACTTGCGAGGATCGCGACCGACTCCGCCCGCGCGGCGAGGTTGGTCCATTCGTGGGGATCCGACCGGTGATCGTAGAGCTCCTCCGACCCGTCCGCGTACCGGATGTACCGCCAGTGCCGATCCCGAACGCCGTGATTGCCGCGCCCGTGCGTGGTGATGCCCACACCATCCCAGGATGCGGACGGATCGCGCAGCAGCGGCAGGAGCGAACGCCCCTGCACGTGGGGCGGTATCGGAAGGCCCAGCAGATCGCAGACGGTGGGATAAATGGAGAGAAAATCCACCGGTGCGGCGCAGCGGCGACCCGGCTTCGCGATCCCCGGCGCCACCACGATCAACGGCGCGCGCGCGGACTCCTCCCAAAGCGTGAACTTCCGCCAATGCTGTTTCTCGCCAAGATGCCAACCATGATCGGACCAGAGCACGATCACGAGCCGGTTTGACCGCCAGCTCCGGTCCGCAGCCTCGATCAGTCGGCCGACTTGGGCATCAAGAAACGTGATCGTGGCCAGATAGGCTCGCACGCCGGACGCCCACAAACCGGCCTTTGTCACCGCGGCGTGATCGCCCTCCGGCCGTGCGAACTTCACGCCCGCCGGCGGCACGTCGTCAAGGTCGTTCGGGATCGTCTCCGGCAGGCGGATCGCCTCCGCTGGAAACATCTCGAAGTACTTTCGGGGCACATACCACGGCAGGTGAGGTTTGATGAAACCCACCGCCAGAAAGAGCGGGCGATCGTGCCGGCGCTGAAGCTGCTCCGCAGCCCAGCTCGCGAGGCGGTAGTCCTGCATCTCCTCGTCGGCGACGTCGAGCGGTCCCCAGTCGAACTGCGCGCGGTTCAGACCGGTCATGCTGGCCCGCGGAGGCGCGGGATCCCCCGGGGCCGCATAGTAGTCATCCCAGTGGTCCTCTTGTCCCTTCGGCGGGCTATGGCTGTGGTAGATCTTGCCGGCGCCGAGCACCAAGTACCCTTGCTCCCGGAGATAGCGGTTCAGCGTGAGCACGTCCCTCAACGGAACCGCGTAAGAGTGATGATTATGGTAGATGCCGGTCGTGTAGGGTCGCAGCCCGCTCATCAACGCCGATCGGGACGGGTTGCACGCGGGCGCGGCACATTGCGCGTTTTCAAAAAGCACGCCGCGAGCGGCCAGCGCATCCAGGTGGGGCGTGCGCGCCTGCAGATGGCCGCCCAGACAACCGATCCAGTCGTTGAGGTCGTCCACCGCAATGAACAGCATGTCAGGCTTCTCGCCACGTTCGCCGGCGAAGGCCACCAGCGCCCACGCCACCGCGGCCAACACCACCCACTGCCGGAAGCTCATCTGCGCCTTCCCGACAACCACGGCCTGGAATTTAGCAGACCTGCTAGGCATGTAAACCTCCGCCGCGCTTCGGTGGCGGGTTGCGGTCAACGAGCATCGGTGCGAAGATCGTCGCAGGATGTTTGCCCCTGACCAGCCCCGGGCGGGCCACCGGAGTGCCTGGCTTCAGCGGGTCTTTGCGATGTCGCTGTACCTGCTGGGCTGCGGGGGTGCGTACGCCCAACACTGGCCGGATCGCTCGCAAACACATTCGAAACGCGTCACGCGGGACGAGTGCCCGCCCCGTGACTGGTCGGCGGCCGGCCGCCCCGGGCGTTCGCTGTACCTTCTAGAGCGGATGCCGACCGCCGGGCGATCGAGCTGGCCAGCCCTCTGGGAGAGCGAGTCGGTCACCGCTGAGCTCCGCGAACCTCTTTCACGCCCGAGCCGCCGCGGCCGCACCCTTGGGTCGGAACCGCCGCCGCGAAATCGGGACCCTTTTGCCGTGTGGAACAGCCCCATCTACCGCAACCATCCCTTTGCGCCCCACAATCGAGCCATCGACCGCGATTCGCCGTTCAAACCGTGGAACTCTCCGTTCGGGCGGGAAGCCGACCTCACGGCGGAGGAACGCCGCGACTACGGACTGCCCCCGCTCGAGCCACGAAAACGCTGAGCCAGCGTCCTCCGCGCCTGCCCGTGCTACCGCGTCGACGGGGCGGCCGGCCGCAATAGGTGGCGAGAGAGAAACGCTGCCCGAAGCTCGGCGCCATACGGTGTCTCGGCCGCCCCATGGCCGGCGCCGATGATCGGCATGAACTCAAACGGTCGCGCCGCCCGCTGGAGCGCGCCGACCAACTGATACGTGCTGGCGGGATCCACGTTTCGATCCAGCTCGCCGACGATCAGCAGCAGATGACCGCGCAACCGGTGCGCATCGGCGATGTTCGAACTGCGCTCGTAGCTCTCATCCACCGGCCAACCCATCCACTGTTCGTTCCACCATCGTTTGTCCATGCGGTTGTCGTGGCAGCCGCAGTCGGCGACCGCAACGCTGTACACGTCCGCATGGTCGAGCAGCGCCCGAACGGCGTTCTGCCCGCCCGCACTGCCCCCATAAATGCCCACCCGCCGCAAATCCATCCAGGGGCGGGTCGCACCGACGGACCGCAACCACGCGATGCGGTCCGGAAACCCCCCGTCGCGCAGATTCTTCCAGCACACATCGTGGAATCGTTTGCCGCGGTGATTGGTGCCCATGCCGTCGGCGAGCACCACCACGAAACCGAGATTGGCGATCTCGTGTTCGCGTTCGAGCAGTTCAAACCGTGCGGGCGCATGATGGCCGTGTGGGCCCGCGTAGACGTGTTCGACCACCGGATAGGTGGCCTGGGGGTCGAAGCGCGCGGGGCGGATCACGACACCCCAGATCTCCGTGCGGCCATCGCGGCCGGGCGCACGGACACGCTCCGGCAACGTCCATCCGGCCGCCAGCAGCGCGGAGATGTCCGCCCGTTCTAACACGGCCACCAGCCGGCCATCCCGCGCCCTCCGCAGTTCGCAGACCGGCGGGTTGTCAGGGCGGGACCACCGCGCAACAAACCACTCCCCACCCGGTGAGAACTCGATTTCATGATCACCGTCAGCCTCCGTCAGCCGCACGACCTCGCCACCATCCAAGTCCACTCGACATAGGTGCCGGTGATAGGGGTCCTCGCCCGCTCGCAGACCGCTGGCCAGAAACCACACCTCCCTCGCCGCCTCGTCCACCCGCAGCACCTCGCGCACCACCCATTCTCCACGGGTCAGCTGACGAATCGGCCGGCCGGCGCGCACATCGTAGAGCCACAGGTGGCACCAGCCGTCCCGCTCGCTCATCCAGATCAGCTCGTTGCTGCGGTCCAACCAGTGCCGCCAGGTCTTGTGCGCGACGTCGATGAAGGTGGGGCTGGTTTCCTCCACCACACAGCGGACCGCCGCATCGCGCGCACCGACCGCCAGAACGCGGTACACTTGATGGCCCCGTTGATCGTGGTCGAAGTAGAACTCGCGTCCGTCCGCCGCCCAGCGGACGGGAATGTGAAGGGTTTCCCGCGCGGCGTTGGTCGCCAGCGGCGTCTCGATCGCGACCCACTGGTGCGCCCCCGTCTGCGTGATCCGAAACAATACCGGCACCGCCTGCGGCAGTGGATCCCCGGGTTTGCGATAGGGCACGCGAATCACGCGCGGAGGGCGTGCACCGGCCGGCGTCGTTTCCATCAACGGGATCGTCCGAGCCGGTACCGGCCGACCGTGCGAAACCACGAACGCGGTCGAATCGGGCGACCATTGCACCAGGGGGTCCCACGCGGGCTCGCCGTCGCGACCGGTGGCCAACTGACGGACCGATCCGTCCCGAAGGTCGCGCAGCCACACCCGGTGCCGATCCACCCACGCCTGCCAGCGGCCGTCCGGCGACCCCCCCTGCAGTGCACCCCCCACCTGCGGCGAGGGCGCGCGGCCCGGGCCGTCAACCGCGATTACCGTCTCCTCCGTCGCGGCCTCCACCACTGCGAGGTCCTCGCGCTGTTCCGCGTCGCGAACGAGCCATACGTGCCCTTCGAAGCTCTGCAGCACCATTTCGCCGCCAGAGGCCACACCGCCGTAACTCACCGGCTCTCCATCCGCATTGAGCCAGAACAGCTCAACCCGTCGCGGTGTGGCGTTGGAAAATCGAATCGTGGTTTCCGGTCCGGTGTGGCGCGTCGGTCGGCGGACACGATCGAGCTCGGAGGATTTCCGCGGCGGAGGCGGCCAGAGACCGAGCGACGCCAGGTCGGGGCCGGTTCGACGCTCGCCGGTGACCGCGCACACTCGCACATACTCCCACGCCTCCGGCCCCGTGCGAACGCGGTACCAGAACGAGCTGCCATCTGCGGACCAACGGGGACGCACATCCGCGCGAAACACCAACCGATTCCATCGCGGCGACTGGGCGCTCGATTCGGAGAGCAGCAGCAGAAGCAGCGCGACTCCGCCGGCTCGTCGCCGCCCCACGCGCCCTCCGGACCCGCTGATCACGGACATTTCTGAGCGGCGCCCACCCCGGCTCAATGCCCATCCTCGCGTGCGCCTCTCCCGGCGACCGGCAGCGGACGGTAGCTGACTGCCTCCCAGTAGCGCCGATCCAGTTCGTATGGGTTCACCGGGTCGGCGCCCGACGGATTCCCGTCCCAGACACCATAGCGTTTCATTTCGCGCAGATATTCCGGACGCGGCCGGAACTGCGGCATGTCGAACCGCCCGATGCGCTCGAGCTCCGCGCGACCTGCCTCCACCATCGCCAGCAGGGTGCGGTAGTCGGCGTCCTCCCGCGATGCAAACACCGCGCGACCCTCCGAGTTCGTGCACAGCCCCCATCCGCCGGCCTCCTTTGCGAGAGGCGCCAGCAGTACCAAAGATTTCTCCGGCCGGGAAAGGTTGAACACAATGTGGCGACTGGTCAGCAGGCGCGGATCGTTCCAGTCGGGCCGCCAGAACGAGACACCTCGCTCGTCAGAAAGCGCGCGCGGAATCGAGCGGTGCGGCTCCGCATGGCACACCGCGCACCGGCGGTCGATCACCTTCGCGGCGGCCTTCGTCGTTGGCCAGTCCCAATCCGTGTGCACCGGCTGGTTCTCGTGGTATCCGCCGATCATGCCGGTTCCCAGTGCCGCGTAGGTGCCGGGATACGGAGCACCGCACTCGATCCACATGCGGACGATGCGCTCCTGTGCGGGCGTCGCGCGCACGCCATGATGTGAGCCATCCATCTTCGCGAGCAGACGGCTGGCGGACGAGCCGAGCGCGCGCGGCGGGTAGTTGCTGCGCGGATTGTTGCGACCGTCCGCAACGAGGCCCGCGACGGTGATCATGTAGTACGCGTGGCTGTACATCGGGCCGCGGTCTCCGGTCAGAATGAGGCGGCCCGCCCGCGGCCCTCCCACCGTGCTCTCCTCGTAGCCGTGGCAGCTCACGCACAGCGCATCGAGAATCGGCTGCACGTCACGCGGAAAGTCCGGCACCTCCGGCACTCCCTCGACCGGCCGCGGCCGGGCCGCGGGCTTCGTCAGCGCCAGCGGCATCGCGCGCCCCTCCCGGTTCGGTGCCGCCTGGGTGCGCGGCTCGTGACAGCCCACGCAGCCCAGTCGCTCGCCCGGCATCACCGTCGTAAAGCTCTGCATTCGCTTCACCGACCGCCCTTGCGCGTCCAGCGCGACAAACAGGTACGACCGCAACGCCGGCAGCTCGAACCGGGCCGAGCCGTCCGCCTCGACGGGCACGGTGCCAACGATCCGCTCGAGCGTGAAGGTGCCGCCGTAGCTCAAAGGCTCCATGCCGCCGGTGTAGTTGATCGGCTTCGGCAGGCTCTCGAGCACCAGCAGCTCGCGGATCTCGCCGCGTTGCACGCCCGCCATGTTGCGGCCTTCGTAGACGTCGCTCAGCACAAACTCGCCGGTTGCCACGCTCCAGTCCGCCCGATCCGCGACCCGTCGCTCGCGCGTGCGCGGCGCGAGCGGGCGCGGCTCGTGCAGCCAGGCCGGGCCGAACTCGGGTCCCAGTTCGTACAGCGGCACGGTCTGACCATCCGCATAGACGGCGACCAGCAACCGCCCCCGCGCGGCGAGCATCAACCCGTCATCCACCGGCCAGGGATCGCGGTAGTCCGCGCCCCGGGTCCACGTGCGCAGCCGCGGCAGGTCGTCCGGCCCTGCGCGGGGGTCCACCGTCGCCACATGACCCGCGTGTTCCGCCTGACCGTGACCCGGTGAGAGAATCATCGCGATGCGGCGGCCATCGGGCATCGGCCGCGCGTCAATGTATACCCCGCCGGGATGCAGGTTGCCGAACACCACCTGCTGGCCGGTGCCGTCAGGGTTCATCGCCCACAGGTGATGATAATGCACCTGCGACCGGTCAATGTATTCCCAGCGCATGTACATCACCCGTCCGTCGGGGAGCGGCCACGGCGTGTTGTCGTGCTCGATGTTCGCGGACAGCGGCACCACTCCGCTGCCGTCGCGCTCGCACCGGTGCAAGATCGCCACCTGCGTGAGCCAGCAGTTCACCCACCGCCGGCAGCGGCTGGACACGAACACGATCCGGTCGTCCGGCAACCAGCAAGGTTCAATGTCATCATACGGTCCGCCGCCGTCGGTCAGCCGTCGCAGCCCGGAGCCGTCCGATTGAATCTCGTACAGGTGGAACGACGAAGTGCCCGCCCGCCGCCAGGAGAACACAATCGTGCGTCCGTCATAGTGCACCGCCGGATCGCGAATCGTCCCCTCCGGGTCTTCCAGAATCATCCGGATTCGGCCCGTCTCCAGGTCCAGCGCCGCGAGCCGTCCGTGGTTCCGATAGGTGACGCGCCGCTCGCTCTCCGCGTAATACGAAAAGTTGGCGTACCAGTGGCCGTCGGGTCCCCGCTCGCGCGCTGCGAACACCACTTCGCGGATGCCCGCAGCTCGGCACCGATCGAGCGCCTCCGCCCGCAGCCGCCGCTCGCGCTCCGCTCGCGCCGCCGCCAGCCGCGCGCCGCCCTCCCCATCCGGAAACTCAAGTTCCCAGATCGAAACATGTGGGTGCGGCCCGGCCCGATGCGCGATCACCCGCATCTGGCGCGCCGTGACGACAACGGGGGCCTTCAACGTTTCCGTCTTTCCCTGGCCGTCCGCCCGACGCGCCAGTTCCCGCCAGGTCGTCCCCTCCTCGGAGACCTCCAGGGCGTACTCGACCGCAAAGGCCGCTTCCCATCGAATCCGCACACTTCGAATCGCGGTGGGCGCCCCGAAGTCCACCGCGATCCACTGCGGCGCCCCGCGCAGCGGCCCGCTCGCCCAGCGGGTATCGGGCCGGCCGTCCACCGCAAGCTCGGGGGCGAAGTCGGCGTTGAACGTCGAGGATGCGGTGACGATAGGCTCCCTCGCCGCCGCGCCGGCGGTCCACACGGCCGCCACGAGCACACGCAGGTTCCGTCGCATCAACGGCAGTCTAGAAATCGATTCGAAAACCAACAAGCAACTTCGGGCGTTCGCTCATTCTACTGCATCGAACCACAGATCGAGCTCAATCGCTCGACCGGCCGGCACACGTAGGCCCTCGGCGTGGGGCCACTCCGGAGGCTGCGACCATGTCGCCGCCGCGGTGTCAGAGGCCGCGCGCGACCCGTCAGACCACTCGAGCTCGATCCGGAAACGCCGCAGGCTGAACCAATCACCGCCGGGACTCCACACACGCAGCCGATTGCGCACGCCGAGGGTCGCGATCGCGGCTGGCGGTAGCGGTAGCCGCACTGGCGCTGAAAAGCTCCCCGCCAGTTCGTTGCCATGCGCAGGGCGCATCGGCCCCAGATCCACGCCGTTCAGCTCCGCGCGGCTCTCGTAGCGCCCCGTTCCCTCGAAGCCTTTGCCCTCATACACCAGCCACCCGGCCGCGGCGGTCCGCAATAACGCCACCGGCTTCCCGAGAGGCGTCGCTGGTTCCCGCTCCATCTGGTCCGGTCGCGTCGCCAGCCGGCGGACGAGCTCCGGCTCGCGAGTCTCGATCCGTAGATCCGCCCAGCAGGCCCAGTCCCCCGCCGAGTTGTCGCGAGGCCCCACATCGGCGACCAGATTCAACCTCACCCGCCGTCCCGCCCAGCCCGAGAGGTCGGCCTCGAACGAGCGCCACTCGTGGCGGTCAACCCACAGTTCCGCAACGCCGCTCGGGCTGCCATCTTCGTTCTCGACTTCAACTCGAAACAGTATCCCGTCACCGGGATCGCTGCCATCGCGCTTGCCGACCAGGCCGCGCAGCGATGCCGCCGGCCGCACCGGCAGCTCGATCGGAGCGAACCGCGCGACCACCGCACCAACCCCGCCACGATAGGGTGGATGCATGAACAGGCCGTCCAACACCTGGCCGCCACAGCTCAACTCCTCCGCCCATTCCGCCCGCGCGCCGCTGTCCATCTCCACGGCCATTTCCGGCCGTCCACGCAGCCGCATCGCTGTGGTCATTCGCGGTGGCAGTGCCGCAAGGCGCCGATGAACGCGCTCCGCGATCCAGACCGCGTTCGTCCGGAACCGCCACGCACCGCTCGCGATCTCGATCGGCACGGCTTTCCACCCCTGTTGCCGAGGCTCGCCGAGATCGAATCGGGCCTCGCCGGTATGCTCCGGCCTCAGCCGAAGCCTGCGGTGTTCCTCGCCGAGCCCGAGCACCGCATCGATCGCCCCCGGCCCCTGGTATGCGACCTGAACCAGCAGCGTGCGGGCATCCTCCAGGCGCACGGCCAACTCGAACGGTGCCACCACCAGAAACTCAAGCCACCCACGGTCCACGGGATACCACAGATGAGCGCCGGGCGCCGCATCCGATGGAATCGCGATCTCGAGGTCCCGACCACCGCAACGGGCGCGCACCCGTTCGCCCGGAACGACCTCGGTGCGATCCGCCGACGGCTCCTCCACCTCCGGGGACTCCCCCGGGTCGTGCTCGAGGCGATAGCTTACTGCTCCGGCGACCGGGACGATCCAGGCCAGGCCCCGTGCTCGTCGCACCTCCGCCGGTCCCAGAGGCCGGCGCTCTGCGTCGAGAGCCACCGCCCGCGTTGCGGAAACCGCGAAACCTGCCTCGCCGCCGAATGGCATCACCGCCTCCCATTCGCCCTCGCCCACTCGCCGACACAGCGCCGGACCGGTGCCGGCTACTCGCGGAAAGCGCACGAAACCACCGCGGCCATCGAGGTAGAGCAAGTCCGGATCGGCGGCGTAGTCACACCGGACTCCCCGCTGTTCGCCGGCAAATACTTCCACCGATCCATCTTCAGTCCACCCCACCCACCCGTTCGGCGGCAGATCCACCTGTCGGCCGAACACCACGCCGCGGAGACGTTCCGACCGGTGGCCGTTGACCACCACGCAAGTGCCGTCTGAATAGCGCACCGCCACTTGAGAACGCCGATATCCGCCCGATGCGATCGCCCGCGAGGTCGGTTCAAAACGGCCAGCGGCATCCGCGTACAAGATATCCACCGCGTCGGCGGTGCAGTAGCGCCGGTGCAGCGGCAGCGTCATGCAGTAGCTGCGCAACGCTGCGCGCTCCCCGCCCTCTGTAACGAGAAAACCGGAGTGGCCGAACGCAACCGTCGCGGCAAGGAAACGGTCCAACCACGCTGGGTCCTCCCGCGTGCGGGCGCCGCGCTGCGCGTAAAACATCTCCGGATTGCCCATCCCAAAGTCGCATTGGAGCGGGTGAATCCGCCGCAGATCGAAGTCCACCAACCAGGGGTTTTCGGCCGGCCGGTAGTGCTGGTCCTGCGCGTAGTTGCCGTCGGTGAGGCCGGCGTAGAAGGCATGATAACCGCCTTCTGAATACACCGGACCGTTCCACGCGGCTTTCTGCTGCAACATGATCTCGCCATAGGCGTAGAACGTCGCCGCCATCGTGCCAGCGCCGGGCACGCGGGCGTCATAGTCCACGCGGTCCCACGGCGCCACCGCGGTGTGCACATCGCAGTAGGCTGTGTTGAACCGGAACTTCCGCTGAATTTCCGGCGCGAGTCGCTCGCAGAACTCGACGGCGCGGGCGGGCTTCGGCGCGTAACAGCGGAACCACGCCCTTTGCCAGTCAAGGTCCGGTCCCCGCGCGACCATGTCCGGCGAAAAATATTCGTTCACAGGCGCCAGGTCGGTGAAGTTGTTGTAGGGACCGTACCGATACCCGAGCTCATCAATCATAAACCGGGTGTAGGCGGCTTGCGCCTCGTCGCCCCCTTTGCCGGGCGCCGTCCGCGTCCGAAACGTGAAGCTTTCGCCGCCATCGCGCCACATCGTCTCATGATCCGTCACCACCATCTCGGTGATGCCCAACCGGTGCATCCGTGCCCAGAACGCCCGGTCGCGCGAGCGGTCCGCCGAGGCCCCGTGCGCGCGCCAGACCCGCGAACCGGTGACCGCCTTCCATGGCGACGGCGGATTGGGAATCGTCGGCAACACCTCCTCGAACTGCGGCGAGACCGCCAGCACAAACCGCTCGACCACATCGTTGCGTCGCCCGTCAGTGCGCGGCCGGTAGCGGACGCCGCCATGCAGCGCGCGGCCATCGCTCTCTGCCGGCGGGGCGGGCGCCCACATCTGACTGGCGTTTGAGCGGTACCAGTCTACGTGAACTGCCGCAAACACCCTCGCGTCCGCTCGGCCGAACACCGCAATCGCCGGCCGGCCGCCCGCAGCCGGGTAGTACGGCAACGTCACCAGACGCGCTCCAGGAGGCCCCTCCACCTCGCCCGCGACGACCTCCGCAACGCCACCCCCCGGCGCCAGCACGTCCACGGCCAGCGACTTCGCCAGCAGCGTGAACGCATACACCACCTCCTGCGTGTGGCTCCGGCCGCACAGCTGCCACCGCTGCGTCCACACACCACCCGCCAGATCACCGCTCAACCACACCACCGAGTCGGGCACCTCCGCGGTGGAGGCCGAGACCAGCCGAACACCGCCGCCCACGCACGGCCGCACCCGCACCGGATCGCCCGCCGCTCCGTCCGCCCGTCGCCCCTGCCACGTCGCGATGATGCCGCTCCATGTGCCCTCCGCCGGTTCCACGCGCCAAACCAGGCGACCGTCGGCACCCTCATACGTGAACACGGCCGTTCGATCCTCCGCCACGACCCGGACCGAAAATTCCGGCGTGAGATTCGTCGGCGCAATCGTAGTCGGCGTGGTCGGGAAGGGCAGCCGACCTGGCCCCGTGTTCAAGCCGAGATTCTGGCCCGGCCATGGCGAAAGGTTGCGAGCCGGCCGCGTCGCGAACTTGAGCGGTGGAAACGCCTCGCGATGCACCCCCAGATGGTCAAATGCCAACCAGCGATCCGCCGTGTTGGTGCCGCCCGCGATGCGCAGCCCGAGCATGACGCCGCCGTCTCGCAGCGCGTTGAGTTGAGCCGCATTCAAACGCCGGTGGAGCAGATGCCACTCCTGCCAGTTCACGATCCCCAGCGGCACCTCGTGCGCGCGGCCCTCAAGATCCCGCAGCATCGCAAATATCGAAACGTTTGGTGTTGTCGGATCGCGGCGCCACCCCCATGTGTTGCCGTAACACCACACCGTCACCGCGTCGAACCCGCCGGTCAGCACCAGCGGCGGATCGGCCACCACTCGCACCTCCGCCCCCGGACCGGTGCCCCGGTAGGTCAAACGCCCCACCCGCGCCCCCCACAAGCCGGGTTCCTCCACCCGTTCGAAGCGCGCCAGCGCATCGCGGCATTCTACCTGCCAAGTGCGGCCGGTCGCCTCAAAATCCTCCAGTGGTGGCCAGAAATCATTCGTCCGGCCCGCCCAATCCAGCTCATAGGGGCGCCCCCCGCCCTCCGCCGCCGCCACCAGCGCGCACAGCCCCACGGCCCCGACCCGGCACAAACCCATCGCCCGGCCTCGCATCCGCACTGCCTTTCCGTCAGCCCCGATCCCCAATTCGCTCACGACCGTTTTGTGCGGTACTGTAGACCCATACTATGGGTGAATACAGCCGCGACACCCCTCCGTGGCTCCGCCGCCTCGCCGACCCGCGCATCACCGTTGCGGGCCTCCTCTGGTTGGCCGCGCTAACCGTGTGGGGCACCCTCGCGCAGGCGAACCCGGCGGTCGGCCTCCACGGCGCAACTCAGCGCTTTTTCCACTCGTGGGTGTTCCGCGGTCCGTTTGGCCTGCCGCTGCCGGGCATGATGGGATCGTGTGCACTGCTGACGATCCATTTGCTGGCCTCGATGGCCGTGCGATTGCGGCGCCGCGGCGCCGGGCTCTGGCTGACACATCTGGGGCTATTGCTGATGATGCTCGGCGCGTTTTTCACCCGCCAGTCCGCGCGTGAGACCGTCGTCGTGCTCGCGGAGGGCGAACAAACCGCGGTCTCGGTATCGGAAACAGAGTGGGAACTGGCTGTGATCCGCCCCTTGCCCGACGGTTCCCGCCAAATCACCGCACATCCGTTCCGCGGCCTGCGACCGGATCTCGTGATCGCGCTTCCCGCGGCCCTCGGCACGGTGGCGATCGAGCAGGCCTGGCGCTCCGTGGACACCACACACCTGCCCGCGCGCCCCGCCCCCGAGAACCTGCGGCCCGCGCCCGTGCCCGCCGATCCGCGGCGCGCCCTGCCGGCCATCGTTCTGCGCGTCGCCGATCAGCGGATCGCGCTGCTGGGCGAGGGCGAAGCCCTGGCGCTGGGGCCACCAGCCGGCACCGAACCGGCGACCGTCTACGTCCAGCTCCGCCGCGCACGCCATCCTCTGCCCTTCACGATCCGACTGCTCGACTTCGAAAAGGCCTTCCATCCCAACACCCGGCTCCCCCGCAGCTTCCGCAGCCGGGTGGAGCTCTTGGAGGACAACCGCGCCCGGGAGGTCGTGATTTCGATGAACCGCCCCTTGCTACATGGTCCGTTTGCGTTCTATCAATCATCGTACATGGACACGCCGAACGGGCGGGAAATCTCGGTGCTGGCGGTGAGCGAAAACCGCTTCCGCCCGGCCCCCTATCTGGCCACCGCGCTAATGGCCATCGGCATGGTGATGCACTATCTGCGGCCGGGGAGGCAGGCTCGGTGAGGATCCCTTCCCAGCGCGCGATCTGGCTCGCAAGGCTCCTGCTCGCAACCATGCTGGCTCCGTGGTGGCCATCGGCAGATGCGTCGGCCGCGCCACCCGAACTTCGGGAGTGGACGCTGCTGCCAGTGCTGGAAGGCGGCCGGCCGATGCCCCTCAGCGCGTTCGCGCGCCTCGTGCTGCTTCAGATGTCCGGCCGCGGAAGCGTACCGCAGCACCGCAGCGCCTCGGCCTGGCTCGGTGACGTCCTCTTCCGGGGCGAGGCGACCGAGGACGACCCGGTCTTCCTGATCGGTCATCCCGACCTGGCCGACGCGCTGGGCCTCACGGCCGAGCGACCCAGGTTCCGCACGTCCTACCGGGCGCTGGCGCCAGCGCTCGATCGCTTGCAGCGACTTGCCGCGTCGGCCGCCGCGCGACCGGCAGCAGAACGTTCCGCTCTGGACCGTGAAGCGCTACGACTGGCTTCGGCAGCGGAGCTGTATGCATCGCTGCGCCGCGGGCTCGCGCCCCACATCGTCCCCGGAGGCCAAGGCCCACATGCGCACTGGCTGGCACCCGCTGATCTGTCCGAAGCGGCGGCCAGCCGGCCGATCGCTCGCGAAGCGCTCGCCACATGGAACGAGATCGCAGCCGCCTGGCGCTCCGGCGACGCCGCAAGCCTCGCGGCCCATGTGCGGCGGTTGCGAGATTTGGTCATCGCTGAGGCCGCGATTCCGCATTTCCGTGCGCACCTCGAAGCCGAGGGGTGGCTGGTGCGGGTGCGCCCGTTCTGGTGGGCGTGCCTGATCTGGATCGCCGCCGCGCTCTGGCCACGACGCGCTGGAACCGACCGCACCCGACGCCTGTTGCGTACCGGCGGTGCCGCCCTACTCGCCATCGCGCTCGGGCTGCACACCGCAGGGCTCGGACTCCGTGCATTCATCATGGGCCGGCCTCCCGTCACGAACTTGTACTCGACCTTCATTTTTGCGGCGTGGGCGTCAGGTGTGGCCGCCGGGATCGGGCTCGTACGGCGCTCCGACCCGCTGCGCCGCGGCGGTGCTGCAGTCGCCGCGGTGCTCCTTCTTGCCGCCGGCCGCTACGAGGCCGATGGCGACACGATGGCCCGGGTCGTCGCGGTGCTGGATTCGAACCTCTGGCTCACCGCACACGTGATGACGATCATGCTGGGCTACGCCGGTTGCCTGCTCGCCGGCGCGATCGGCCACGCCGCTCTCTGGACCGCGGCGCGACACGGCCCCGACGCCGCCGCAGAACAGTTCCGCGCGATCCGCGCATGCCTTGCCTTTGGCCTCGTCTTCACGTTCCTCGGCACCACACTGGGCGGGGTCTGGGCCGACCTGTCGTGGGGACGGTTCTGGGGATGGGATCCAAAGGAGAACGGCGCGCTGCTCATCATCCTCTGGACCTCTGCGGTGCTCCATGCACGGGCCTCCGGCCTGATCCGCGACGCCGGGCTGGCCGCAGGAGCGGTGGTGACCGTCGCGGTGGTGCTCACCGCCTGGCTGGGCGTCAACCTCCTGGGGATCGGGCTTCACGCTTACGGCTTCACATCGGGCACTGCGCGCGGCTGGATGGCCGCAACCTTGTTCGAGCTGGCGTTCGCCACGCTCGGACTTCTCGCCGTCCGCCACAGAATCGCGCGCGAACTGTCGAAGCATCCCCCAGCCTCATCCGTACAGCAGGCCTGAAGCCCATCCGGCAGGGCGGAACTCGGCTTTCCAAGTGCGTTCGCCACACCGCCAAACGCCGTGAACTCGACATGCGTGGAGGGCGCCGTTCCACCGGCAACACCCGGCAAGGCCCTCCCCGCCGCAGTTTCGCGTGAGCGCGTGTCAGCCGCCCTGGCTGACCGTCGCCGGCGAGCATGGTCCCGTCTTGCCCGTTTCCCCTTCGCGAACGCCCGCCGGAGAGGTCGCGTCCTCCTCCTCGCCCCAGCCGGTGCCTCCCCGTCCGACGTGCAGTAGCTTCGGACGACCCCTCTGCATCGGTGCAGTGTCCCTCGATGGGGAACATCCACCTGAGCGACCATCACACCCCCCTCAATGTGAAGAACGCATGTGAGAGCGACGCAACCCGGCTTGACCCTCCGTCCGGATTGACGGCGCAGGGTCGCAAAGGCACGATCATAGCCATGGGACAGCAACTCCGCATTCGGGTCAAACGAAAGGCCCGCAAACGCTATTGGAAACGGCTCGCCGAGCGTCGCCGTCAGGAAGCTGCGGCAGCGGCGAAGACCAAAAAAAGCCCGCCGACGCCCGCAAAGACGGCACGCGCCGCCGAGCCGGCGCCGGAACCGCCCCCCCGGGAGGCCTCCGAGACCATCACCTCCGCTGCGCCGCTCGAGAACGCGCCGGAGCCAGCGCCGACCGCTTCAAGCACACCGAACGAACCTGTCGGCGAGCCCATTGAGCTGCACGGCTCTGAATCGGAGAAATCGGACGGTGCGGAATGATCCTTGTCGTCGATGACGACCGAACGCTGACCGCGCTGCTGGCCGAACTTCTCACAAGCGAGGGCTACGAGGTGCGGATCGCCCACGACGGCGCCTCCGCGTACCGCCACCTCCGTGACCCCAAGTGCAAGGGGGTGCTGCTCGACTTTCACATGCCCGGCGTCAACGGCGCGGAACTTCTGATGGTGATGGAGGCCGAGGGTATCCGCCGGCCGGTCATCGTGATGACGGCCGACCCGGACTTCGACGAAGAAGAAATGAAGCAGTTCGCAAATGTCCGGCGGCTGTTTCACAAGCCGTTGTATCCGGAGGAAATCCTTGCCGCAGTGCGCCACCATTTCGAACGGCCAGGTGGCGCGCGCGCCGCAGGCTCCGCGAGTTCCGCCGCTAACCCCGGCTGAGCTGGCCGGCGCACCACTCCTCCGCCGCCCCCCCGGGCCGCCGGCTGCTCATTCTGCGTTGACCCCTCGGAAACCTCTGCTGCGGCGGCCCGCGGAACCACAACGGACACCCGCTGCGCGCCGCCGCCCGAACCTCTCGGCCGAATGAGGCCCAGGCTGGCGGCGGCCGCCGGCGGCGGTATAGTAGCCGCACGATGCAAATTCGAATCTTTTCCGATTCCCAGACCCTGGCGGAGGCGCTCGCGCAGCGGCTGCGGGAAGCGTTCCGGGAGGGCCCGGACACCGCGGTGATGCTCGCGGGCGGCCGGACACCGTTAGCCGCATACTCCAAACTGGCGGAGGACGGTGGTCTCGGGCCGGACCCCGCAATCGCATTTCTGAGCGATGAGCGTGTCGTGCCGACCGACTCTCCGGAGTCGAATCAGGGCGCGATCCTCCCGCGACTTCGGGCCGCAGGCCTGCCGCCGGAGCGGTTCATTCCGGTGCTCACCGACCGCTCCGCCGACGAGGCGGCGGCGAGGTTCTCCGCCGACCTGGACTCACTTCGGACGCGGGGGACGACGATCCGCTTGGGGCTCCTCGGGCTCGGCGCGGACGGGCACACCGCGTCCCTGTTCTCATTGGAGGACGTCGCCCGAGCGACCGGCTCGGGCCGGTGGGCCGTGGCGGTACGACGCGCCTCGCCGCCGGACCGCGTGAGCACCACCCCCCCATTCTTCCAGCTCATCGCCGAGTTGCTCTTCGTCGTCACCGGCGCGGACAAGGCGCAGATCGTTTCACGGCTGGTTCGTTCGCCCGAGCAGCTGCCGGCCGGTGCAGCAACCGCGGGCCATCCCTCGGTCGGCCTCTGGCTCGACCGCGCCGCCGCGAGCGGCATCTGATCCGCTGCGGCCCCGCCGCGCCGGCTGAGGACTTCAGCGGTTTCCCGCGCCGACGACAGTTCTGGTTGCATCGAGTCGCCTCTCGTCTTAGGGTGCGGCGCATCAGCCACGGGAGGTCCTCATGAATCCGTTGAGGCGCGTGTCGCGCCGAGAGATTCTCTGTTCGATGGCGCTGGCGGGTCTCGGAGCGCCATTCGCACGCCGCACCATCGCCGAAGAACGGCCTGCGAGCGAAAGCGCCCGCGAACTGCAACTGGTCCCCCGGGAGCACCGGCCGCAATATCCCGCCCGGCGGACCGCTGAGGGCGTGATCCAGCCGGCCCGTCCACTGCCGATTCTCGAGGAGACCGACGTGTTGGTCGTCGGTGGCGGCGCGGCCGGCGTGGCGGCGGCGGTCGCCGCCGCGCGGGCGGGCGTGCGTACTGCGCTGATCGAACGCTACGGCTTTTTCGGTGGCCTCTGGAGCGGTGGCATGGTGCTGTACGTGATGGGCACGCACGCCGTGGTTGGGGGACAACTGCGCCGAACCCTTCGAGGAATCGGCGGCGAGCTGCTCGACCGCCTCGCCCGAATGGACGGCGCGATCATCCACCACCGCGACGACCGTGCGAACCCCACCTCCGACCCCGAGGCGACGAAGATCGCCATGGATGAAATGGTCGGCGAGGCGGGCGTTCGCGTGCTGTTCCACTGCTGGGCGACCGACGTGGTGATGGACGGTGACCGCCCCTGCGGCGTGGTGGTGGATGGCAAGTCGGGGCGACAGGCGGTGCTGGGGAAGGTGCTGGTTGATGCCACCGGCGATGGCGACGTGTTTGCGGCCGCGGGCGCCGAACACGAACAGCGCCTGCATGCGATCGGGCTGGTGCACCGGCTCGGCAACGTGGATCGGGTGGACCGCGAACGGCTGCGCGCCGCCGGCGTCACCCATCTTGGAGGGGTCACGCCGCTGCCGTCGGTGACGTGGGTCAACCTGCGAGGGCCGAGCGCGAACGCGCTGGACATACGGGAGCTCACACGGCTGGAGATCGAGCACCGTCGCGCGATCTGGCGGCGAGTCGTCTCGCTGCGCCAGAAACCGGGCGGCGAGCCGCTCTTTTTGCTCGACACCGCACCCCAGCTCGGCGTACGCATCAGCCGGATCCTGGCCGGCGAGCAGACGCTTACGCGCGCGGAGGCGCGAACGAGCCGCCGGTTCCCCAACACGATCGGCGTCGGCGGCGACGAGGCAGGGAAAGGGTGCGAATGGCCAATTCCATATGGCGTGCTCGTCCCCAAGAAGCTCGACGGCCTGCTCGCGGCGGGTCGGTGCGTCAGTGTGGACGAGAAGTTGATCGAAAGCATGCGTCTGATCGCCGCCTGCCTCGTCACCGGCCACGCCGCCGGGGCGGCGGCGGCGCTCGCGGTGAAGGACCGATGCGAGCCGCGGCAGGTGGACATTCCGAAGCTGCAGGCGCTGCTGCGCGAGCAGGGCGCCTATCTCGGCTGATGTGCGGGTGGGCGCTCGCCGGCCGCGACCCCACCCCCGCCAGTGGACCGCCCCGCCCTTCTCGCCAGCCCGCGTTCACGCGGCTATCGTAGGTTCACGTTTGCCGCCGGAGAACGCTATGAGCAAACCAGCCATTCGTTCCACCGTGGTCGGTCGCGTGCGGGAGGATGTGCTCGCCTACACCGCGAGTCGCGACGTCGAACTCGACCGCGAGCTGCTCGTCTACGACTGTGCCGGCACCGCCGCGCACGCGATCATGCTCTCGGAAATGAAAATCCGTCCGCCGGTGCTCCGGCGCCGTGATGCGCGCGCGGCCGTCGAGGTGCTCGCCGAGCTCGCGGAGGAGGCCACTCGCGGCCGGTTTCAAATCCGGCCGGAGGACCAGGACGGGCACCTCGCCATCGAGCGACGTCTCACCCAGCGGCTCGGCGAGATCGGACGGCGCATCCACACCGGCCGCAGCCGCAACGACCAGGTGGCGACTGCGCTGCGTCTGCACACCCGTGACCATCTGCTCGCCGCCGCGTTAGAGATTGCAGATCTCGCAGACGCGCTGCTGACGCTCGGGGAAGCGCACCGGGACGTGCCGATGGTCGGCCGGACCCATCTTCAGCCGGCGATGCCGTCGTCCGTTGGCCTGTGGGCCGCCGCGTGGGCCGAAGACCTGCTCGACGACGCCGCGATCGCGCTGGATGCGGCGGACCTCGCGGACCAGTGTCCGCTGGGCTCCGCGGCCAGTTACGGCGTGCCGCTGCCGATTGACCGCGAACGGACCGCGGAGCTGCTGGGTTTCTCCCGAGCAACCCACACCGTGCTCTATGCCAACCACACCCGCGGAAAGATCGAGGCACTCGCCCTGCACGCCGCCGCGCAAACGATGACGACGCTCTCGCGGCTGGCGGAAGACCTCGTTCTGTTTTCGATGCCGGAGTTCGGGTACTTCGAGCTGCCGGAGGGGTTCTGCACCGGCAGCAGCATCATGCCGCAGAAGCGTAACCCCGACGTGCTCGAACTGGTACGGGCGCGCGCCGCGCGCGTCGCCGCCGACGCCGCCGTTACGCTCGAAATCCTGCGAGCGGCTCCCTCAGGGTACCAGCGCGATCTGCAGGAGACCAAAGAACCGTACCTGCGCGGCATGGCAACGACCCGCGCCTCACTGCGGATTCTTGCGCCCCTGGTCCGCGGTCTGAAGGTCTGCGCGGACCGCCTGCGAGCGTCCTTTGATCCCTCTGTGTTCGCGACGGACCGCGCGCTCGAGCTGGTCGCCTCGGGCATGCCCTTCCGGGATGCTTATGGCGCGATCCGGCAGCGCCTCGGGGAGCTGCGCGCGGAGGATCCGGGCGCCGCGATCGCGCGCAAAACTCACCTCGGCGCTCCGGCCGGTATTCGCTGGGACGAGTTGCGCCGCCGGGCTTCGGCCGTCCGTGAAGAGGCAGCAGGTGAACGAGCGCATCTGCACCGCGCGCTCTCTCGGCTGTTCCGGCGGCCATTTGCGGGCGGCGACGATCCCACCTGATGCACGCACCACCTCCCACTGTTCCGCCGCCGTTGGGCGGGGGCGGCCTCCAGCCGGATCCGTTGGAGCGGCTGCGGCAGTTGACAATGCGAGAAGCGGGCGGATCGCCACCCCCCGCTCTACCCGCAACGCCCGCCCCTGCGCCCCCGCCCCTGCCCGTCATGCGCCCGCCGGTGCCGCCCTCCCCCCGCCGGCGCCGATGGCTGTGGACCGCGTTGACTGCCGTGCTGCTCGCCGTCTTCATCGGTACCGCACTGGCCTTTCGGCAGCGCTGGCAGCCGGTTGTTTGGCCGGAGCCCCGGCCGGGTGTGCGCGTTCTGCCCAGCGCCCCGCCGGTTTCCTCGCACGCGCTGCCAAGGGATTCGGCACCCGCTCTGCTCCGTTCTATTCGCGGTGCCGCGCGCGCTCTGGCGAACGTACCGGCCGCCGAACGCAGCCGGTTTCGAACCGACGGTATCGCCGAGGGTTCCGCCGCGCTGTGGACGAGGGCTCTGCAGACGGTCTCGCCGCACCGCCCCGCATGGAGTCGCGCAGCCCGCGCGCGCTGGGTCTACTGCGAAGATGAATCTAGCGATGAGCTGGCCGGCTGGCTGGCCGAAACGGTCGCGATGGCGACGCTCGAAGCCGCGCGCGCGGAGCTGGAGTGGGTCAACGGCCGGACGAACGTCGCCTGGGGGGCTCTCGATGACCTCTTCCACATCGGCAGAGGACTGTCGGCCGGTGGGCCTCTGCCCGAGGTGATCGCGGGGTGGGCGGTCAGCGCGCAGGCACTGCGGGGCGCGCGCCGTCTTGCACGGCGTGCCCCCGCGGTCGCGGAGATTGATCGCCTCGACCAACTGGTGCAATCGATTCCGAGCTCCGCCGCTACCGCGGCGCTGGAGGGTCTGCGGTACGAAGCCGCGATGGTGATGAACGCGGCGCAGCAGATCCACTCGTTGCTGTGGCTGGGCCACCCGCCGGTGGAGGGGGTGCGTCGCCTGCCGCGCTGGTTGCGGGCCATCAACCGGCGGTTGCTCGTTCGTTTCGGCAGCGAGCCCTCGGCAACCCAGCGGCGCATCGTCGCCGCGATGTCCCTGCTGATCGGTGCGATGGAGGGTGCGCCGGAGGTCGAACGCCAGTACCTGGAGCTGCGACACCGTCTGCGCGCGCCCGGAGCACTGTTCAGCGATCCGGTCGCGGTGTCGGTTCTGCGTGCCTTTTTGCCGAACCTCACCGCGTTGCGACAACGCGTGGCGGAAATGGACGAGGAACTGGCCGCCACGCGCTGGGTGCTCGCGGTGCGCCGCTTCGCGCTCGCGGAGGGACGCCTGCCGGCGACTCTGGAAGAGGCCGCCACCGCGATCGCGCACCATGGTGGGCCGCTGCCGCCGGCGAGGGGGTTTTCGCTGCGCACGAGTGGCCGTGCGTGGGTGATCGCCGCCGACAGCGGCCGCGTGTACGGCCTTCGGGACCTCGCGCCGGAGCGCTAACAGCGCAGCGGACCGCGGCACCCTCAGGCTGAAGCGCGTCCTCGCACCACGATCAGCGGCGGGTCCCCCGGGCTCGTTCGGACCTCCGCCTCCACGCCGTAAACTGCCCGCAGCAGCTCGGCGGTTAGCGCGGTGGCCGGCGGCCCGTCCGCGACCAGCCTTCCGCGATCCAGCACCAGCACGCGGTCGGCGAAGCGAGCGGCGAGATTCGGATCGTGCATCACCGCCAGTACCGCGAGCGGCCAGTCGTGAGCCACGCGCCGCAGCATTTCGCCAATGCGCAGCTGCTGATGCAGGTCGAGGTGGCTGGTGGGCTCGTCGAGCAGCAGGATCGCGGGCTGCTGCGCGAGCGCGCGCGCGATCGCGACGCGTTGAAGCTCCCCGGCGGACAACTCGCTCAGCGGCCGGTCCGCGACCGCCGCGGTGCCGGTCATCTCCATCGCGGCCGTGACCACCGCCAGATCCCCCTGGCCCGGCACACCCAGCCACCCCATGCGCGCATGCCGCCCCAGCAGCACCAGATCCCGCGCGCGGAAACCCGGCGCGGCCACTGTCGCTTGCGGCACGTACGCGAGCTGGCGCGCGACCACCGCCCGCGGTAGGCGCCGGATCGGCCGGCCGTCTACCCGCACCTCACCGGACGTGGGCGCGCGCAGTGCGGCCAGACACCGCAACAGCGTGGTCTTTCCTGCGCCGTTCGGGCCCAACAGCGCGGCGAGCTCGCCCGCGCGCAACTCGAAGCTCACCGAATCGAGGATCGTCGCCGCGCCGGCACAAACGACCACCCGTCGTGCTTCGAGTGCCGCGTTCATCCACCGTCGGCTTCCGTTCGAATCGCGGATCTCAGCACGGCGAAAAACAGCGGCGCGCCGATCAGGGCCATCATCAACCCCACCGGCAGCCGGCCAACGCCCAGCCGAGCGCCAAGCC
Organism: Kiritimatiellia bacterium; assembly: GCA_026417735.1. Lineage (NCBI taxonomy): Bacteria > Pseudomonadati > Kiritimatiellota > Kiritimatiellia > Kiritimatiellia bacterium. The sequence continues at coordinate 52,869 of JAOACR010000018.1, read as the reverse complement.
AGCGACAGAACGCGTCGGCCAGCATCATCCATACCGCCCCTCCCCACAACGACCACGGCAGCAACCGACGGTGATCTGGCCCCACCGCCCACCGCCCCAGGTGCGGCACCAGCAGCCCGACGAAGCTCACCGGCCCGGCCAGGGAAACCGCCGCCGCCGTCGTGACGCCCGCGGCAACCGCCGCCGCCCGCCGCACCGCCTCAACCGACACCCCCACCGACATCGCCGTTTCATCCCCCATGGCGATGGCGTTCAGCGGCGCCGCCTGCCCGCAGAGCACCACCGTTCCCAGTGCCAGCATGCCTCCAGCCGCCACCAGCAACACTGGCTCCACGGTTTCGGGCACCTCCCCCATCGTCCAGCGCGCAAACTCGTCGAGCTTCCACGGGTCGCTCCAAAGATATAGCGCCATAATGACCGCGCCGTTCACCACGTTCATCATCACACCGGCCAGTACCAGCGACCACGGGTCCCGCCACCCCCCCCGCCAGGCCACCGCGTACACGATCGCCCCCGCGGCCAGTGCGCCAGCCAGCGCCAGCAGCGGCGTCCGCCATGCGAGCCAGCCCGCCCCCCATCCCAACAGCCCGCCCAATCGCACACCGACGCCCGCTCCACTGGACATTCCCAGCAGGTACGGCTCGCCCAACGGATTACGCAGCAGCCCCTGCATCGCCGCGCCCGCGATTCCCAGCCCGCCGCCCACGATGCCTGCCGCCACCGCCCGAGCTGCTCGAAGCCGCCACACCGGGTCCGCCCAGGGCGACCCCGATCCCAGCGGCAACGGCCCCAGTCGCGTCGCCAGCCAGAACGCGGCCGCCGCCACCGCCAGCCCGCCCACCCATAAGCCCCACCACGAGCGCCACGTCAGCGGAGCGCCCCCCGCCTGTCCGATCCCGCTCATCGCCGCCGCGCACTATCCCAAAGCGGACGACTACGCACACGCCGCGACCACACCTCCCTCACTCCTCCAACACGACCGTGCCAAAGCGGCTCGGATCGGTTGCGTTGTCCTTCGTCCCCTGCCAGACCACCACAGACCGGGCGCCCTGTTCGCCGGCGCCGTCCACCAGCATCACATCCAGCCCGATCGTTCGCCCGGGCTCCATCGGCAAGGGCAGCCCGAGGCCCTTCCATGACACTTCGAACACCGCCAAATACCCCCCCTCGAGCTCCGCCGGATGGCACGCATGACCGAGCGCCGGTCCGATCATCGTCTCGCGGTGCGGATACCGCTGGCCACGCGGATAGGGCAGATACCGATCGTCCGCATTGTATGCCGACTCCCGGTTGTTGAACGCATCCAGACACAGGATCACGTGATCGCCGCGGAGCCGTGAGCCGCCGGGGAACCTGTCGTTCGTCGAGTCCTCCACCCGAACGGCCACATACAGCGCCTCCGCGGTCCATGCCACGTCGAACCGGCCCCCGACAGTCGTCGCTTCGCCCTCCACCCGTTTGTGGATCGGATACTGGAAACACCACGTGCGCTCCGTCACGAGCGCCTCCCGCGCCGGTGCGCTCGCCAAACGTCGCGCACGAGCGATCTCCCGTCGAGCTGCTCCGACCAACACGGCGAACCGCCGCTGCGCCCGTTCCGGTCGCGCGCTGTCGCCGTCCTCCGCAACCACGGTGAACTCGAAGCGGCCCTCGCGGCCCGGCGCGCCCCACAGCCGACCGTCCGGATCCAGCGTCAACCCGGGCGGCAGACGCTCGCCCTCCGCGACCGACCACCGCTGTACGCCGTTGCCACCCTCGCCGTACAGGCGGTGCTCCACAAACTCGCCCAGCGCCAGTTCCGGCATCGGCTGCTCCGGAATCGTCGGCGCACGGTCCGGTTCGACCACCAGTGCCAAGTGCGCGGTCGCCGTGGCGCCGGCGGCGTCGGCAACGCGCACGAGTAGTTCCGCCCGCGTGGCCTCCACAGCGGTTCCCGTGATCACACCCGCACGCGTGAGCATTAGCCCGGCGGGCAATGTCGCGCCGATCGTTGCCCACTCGTACGGCCCCCGGCCGAAAGCGGGCAGCAGCTCCATCCGGTAGGGCTCGCCCGCGACCGCCGGCCCCAGCGCGGGCGTGGCGACCCGCAACGGCGCCGACGACGTCACGCCACTGAGCGGATGCGTCGCGACGACCTCCCACACCGTCTCTTGAATCGTCCGCGCTGTCTCCGGCGAGATCTTTACGCCGTCCGCGCCCAGCCCAGGCCGTCCCTGGTAGCCGGCCACCGGCAGCCCCACCGGACTGCGTCGGAAGATGGTCGCGAAGAAAGTGCAGGCAACGAGATAGGAGCCGTCGTTGTTCACGTGAATGCCGTCGGAATAGAAGTCCCACGGCGTCCGATAGCCCGGCATCATGCCGGCCCGCATTTTCTGCGCCAGCAACTGCATCACGTGACCTGCGGGAATTAGTCGCACCGGCCGGCGCATCGCGCGCTCCGCGTTCAGCGAGACCACGATCAGTTCGTACTCATTGCGCAGCGACCGTTCTGCCAGAAGCTCGCGCCAGGGCGGTGGTGCGGCGGCGGCGCGCACGGCATAGGCGTTCGGGTCAGCCGCACGTGCACGGGCAGTGCGCTCCGGCCCGGCGAACGCCAGCTCCCAGTCGGCCCCGCGCCGGCGTCCGGGCCACTGCGCGTAGATCAGCACTTCCGCGGCCGGACTTCTCCGCGCGATTTCCTCGCAGAACCGCTGCGCATGAGGGAACTCGCTTTCAAACGGGTTGAACGGCTGCAGGGTGACGACGTCCCACTCAAACTCCCGCAGCGCGGTGGTCCACGGGCCGAACGGCCGCTCGGTGAAGCCGTTCGTCGCCCCCCACATCCAGCGGATCGGCGCGCCCGGAATCATGTGCCGGCCCCACACGACCCGTTCGCCGGCCAGCTGCGCCAATGCTGCAAACTCTCCGTACTTTAGCTCGTCGGTGAGGCTGTTGCCGATGTAGTAGATCCGCAGTGCCGTTTCCTCCGCACCGGCCGCGGTGATCGCCGCCATCACGATTGCCAGTCGAAGCGTCCGCATCGAGATCACTCCTTTCCGTCGAGATGTCGCGCTGCCGCAGTTCGCCCGCGCGGTGCCGCTCAGCTCAGCGAAGATCTCCACGACTCCGCCGCCGCGAACACCCGCCGGCGGCGCTCGCGGTCGAGCCGTTCAAACTGCCGCGCCAGCATGCGAAGCCGCGGATGTCGCTCCAGCTCCGCGCGACGGCGCTCCACAAACCGCCAGAACAAACCGTCCCAGACTTCGCACCATCGGCCGGGCACATGATCGCTCATCTGCCGCAGATACGCCGACGCGCTGAAGTAGGGCTTCGTCGCCATCCGGCCACCATCCGCATACTGGCTCATTCCGTACACGTTCGGCACCATCACCCAGTCGTACGCATCCAGGCACATCTCCATGAACCACCGATAGACGGCGTCCGGCGCCACTTCGAGCATCATCATCGCAGCGCCGATCACCATCAACCGCTCGATGTGGTGACACCAGCCGAGCCGCAACAGGCGGCCAATCGCGCAGTCGAGCGGTTCAAGACCCGTCTGGGCGGTGTAGAACGCGCGCGGCAGTGGCGCGCGATGCCCCCAGTGGTTCGCGGTACGCATCGCGACGCCATAGCGGCGGTACATCGCGCGCACGAACTCGCGCCAGCCGAGCACCTGCCGCACAAAGCCCTCCACCGAGTTCAATGGCGCGCGGCCGGAGCGCCCGGCCTCCAGCACCGCCTCGAGCACCTCGCCGGGTCGCAGCAGCCCCGCGTTCAGCAGCGGGGACAGCACCGAGTGACACAGCACGTCGTGCCGCGCGGCAATCGCATCCTCGTACGGCCCAAAACCCGCGAGGCGGTGCTCAACAAAGTCGCCCAGCCAGCGGCGCGCACCGGCAGGGTCCGTCGGGATCCAAAGGTCCGCTGCGCGCCCCGGATTCGCGGAAAACTCCGCCGCGATCGCCTCCGCCAGCGGGCGATCCTCGGGACGCAGCGCCTCGCGCGGGACACACGGCGGCAGGCGGCCCCGCGGCCACCGACGGCGGTTGTCCGCATCGAAACTCCACCGTCCGCCCACCGGCCGGCCCGCATGGTCGAGCAACAGCCCGCGCTCACGCCGTTGCGCGATGTAGTAGTCCGCCAGGCGCGGCCGCGGATGCGCATCGAGCCATCCGTCGTTCCAGGCGTTGGACACCAGAAAGGCCGGCGTATCCAACCATTGGACATTCGCGCCGGTCTCGCGCGCCGCGCGGCGGATTCGCCGTTCGAGCCAGTCATCCACCGGATCCACGATCCACCATCGAGTGATGCCCTCGCGGGCCAGCGCGGAGAGCGCCTCGACCGCAGTCACGCCGGCCGCATGGCGAATCAGCCGCACCGCATAGCCGTTGCGCCGCAGCCGCTCCTCGAAGCGGCGCATCGCAATGCGGTGAAACGCGAGCTTCTGCTGGTGGAACCGCGCCGGCGCGTGCGGGTCGCCGAAGAACAGCGAATCCTCGATCAGCACCACCGGCCGGCCCCGCTCGACCGCGGGATGCCGCTCGAAGAGTTGATGGGGGAACACGATCGCCGCATCGCCACGCGCGACCTCGACGTGCGGTGCGCTCGCCCGCTCGGCCCTGGCGGCGGTCATTGCGGCGCAGCGGCGTGCCCTCGGCCGAGGTCCGCGGCCCACAGATCGTGCGCCCGCCGCAACCGCGCGACGAGCTCCGGTTGCCGCGCGGCAAGGTTCTGCCGTTCGGCCGGGTCGGACCCGAGGTTGAAGAGCCACAACCCCTCCAGACGCACCGGCGGCACCTCGCCGGTATCGTGCGGATTCGCAATGAGCTTCCATTCGCCCTCGATTACCGCCCACTGCTCTCCGTGTTCGAAGTGCAGCACACGGGTGGGCGGCGGTTGCTCACCACACAGCACCGCCGCGAGGCTGACGCCGTCCAACCGGCGCGCCGGCAGCGGCACGCCGGCAAGCTCCGCGAGCGTCGGCAACCAATCCACCGCGTGCGCGGGTGCCGCGATCACCCGACCCGCCGGCACGCGGCCGGGCCACCGTACGATCGCCGGTACGCGGATGCCGCCCTCGAACAGGCTGAACTTCGCCCCCCGGTGCTGCCCCGCCGACCCGCCGCCAAAATGGGCTCGCTCCTCGCGGGAGTGGCCGTTGTCCGACTGGAATACCACGATAGTGGAGCGGGCGAGGCCAAGCTCATCGAGCCGGTTCAGCAGTCGGCCGATTCGCTCGTCCATCGTTGACACGACCGCCGCGTACAGGTTGCGCGGGTACGGCAGCTGCGCGTAGCGACGCAGCCACCGTTCGTCGGGCTGGTAGGGGTAGTGCGGGAGATTGAACGCGACATACAAGAACCACGGATGGTCTCGCCAAGATCGCAGCAACGCCTCCGCCTCGTCAACAATGAGGTCGGGAAAAAAGCGGCCGTCCCGGAGGATTTCCGCGCCGTCGCGGTGCAAATCGTGACGGTTTGGCCCTTCCCAGTAGAAAAAGTGTGACCAGTTGTCAATGCACCCACCCATGTGGCCGACGGAGACGTCGAACCCTTGCGCGTTGGGCATCGTGTCGGGGGTGTAGCCGAGGTGCCATTTGCCCAAATGCGCGGTGCGGTAGCCGGCCGACCGGAACACCTCGGCGAGGGTCAGCTCGTCGCCTGGCATGCCGGCGCGGCCACGCTGGGAGCTAACGTTGGCGGGCACGCCCGCGCGCCGGGGCCATCGCCCGGTCAGCACGCTGGCACGAGACGGCGAGCACACCGGCGCGGCCGCATAAAAACGTTCGAACCGGGCGCCCTCGAGCGCCAGGCGATCGAGTGCGGGGGTCTCGAGGTCCGTCGCCCCGTAGCCGGCGACATCGCCGACACCTTGATCGTCGCTGAGGATGAGCAGCACGTTGGGGTGCCGCGGCGCCGCGTACGCAGCGACCACCACGAACGCCAACGCAAACACGCCAATCAGCGAGGTTCGCCCCTTCATCGCGCTGTAGCTCACCACCCGGGGGCGCTCCCTGACCCTCCACCCGCGCCGCGGCGTGGCGTACCTGGCAGGAGTCGAACCTGCAACCCCCAGATCCGTAGTCTGGTGCTCTGTCCAATTGAGCTACAGGTACGCAGACCGGCTCATTATCCGGCCCGGCTGGCGCACCGTCAAGTTAGGGGACCTCGAGCCATGCGCGAACGCGCTGGATACGAAATCTCCCGTTTGTCAGCACGACCGGCAGTGGCACGGACAACCAGCGGTTCGATCCAATCAGCTCCTCCGCCCCGGACACCGCGGTCCACCCGCCGGTGGACCAGCCCGTCGGCGCACCCTCGACCGCATAACGCCGCTGGAGCCCCTCATAGCCCGCCCCCGTCGCCGCCCGGCCGAAAAACACCACCGCCGGTACTCCATTCGAGAGAGTGATCGAGATGCGAAACAGATCGTTGGAGTCGGCCGGATCGGTGCCGGCCAAATATTCCTCGGTATCCGACATCCCGTCGCCATCACGGTCGAGGCCCGGCGGCTCAAACCGGTCCGGCGCACGTCCCCGCGCCGCCTCCCAGCGGTCGGGCAGGCCATCGCCATCGCTGTCCTCGCGGGGCTTCGGACCGGCCGCGCCGCCGGATGGGCCCGCCGTCCAGTTCGCGGGATCATTCCCAAACTGCGCGAGCCGGATGCGGCGGAGACTCTCGCCCGCCCCGGACAACACCGGCCACGGCGCTTTATCGTTGTACTCGATCTCTTCCACCGTCTCGTACGGCTGCGCGGCAGGGTCAAAGGAAAGGGGGCGTTCGAGCCGGAGCAGATCGCCCGCATTGTCGAGACGGCCGGTGAACGGACCGTACACCGGATAGCTTTCGGGCAGACCACGCATCGCGCGGAACGCGGCCGGATTTGTGCCGGTGAGCACAAACGTGTCAAACGCCCGCGCGACCGCGCCTGAAGGAAACACGAAGGTTCCGGCGCCACGGAAACGCCATCGGTTCGTGGGCGTAGCGGGATCGAACAGCGGGACGTTCGTCGGCGCAAGACAGTAGAACTCCACGTGCTCCGGCACCGCGCCGGTGGGTGCGTACAGAATCTCGGAGATCACAATCGGCCCCACCCGCGGTCCCGCGTTCGGGGCACCGGGCGTCGGCCACTTCTGGATCACGAACACCTCCCGGCCGTCGCTGCGCACATGTCGGCCGAAGGTGGTTTCCCGGTCCGAGGCGCCAAACGAACGAACCTCCCGGTAGCCGGTGGGATTGCCAAACTCGTCCCACGCCGAGGACAGCACCGCCTTCTCGCCGTACTCGCTGAACGAGAACGCGTTCGACGCGCCGGCCGCACCGAAGTGATTTGTGGTGTTGAAGACGAGAAAACCGCCCGCCGGCAGCACGGTGCCGTCGGGTATTCGGTACTTGAACGGCTCGGATTCGCTGTCGCTCAGCCACCATCCGCCAAGGTTCAGGTTGGAGCTGGTCGTGTTATGGAGTTCCACCCAATCGCCGACCGGGGAAGTGTCGGTGTGGGCGAGAACCTCATTGATGACGACCGAACCGGGCGGCGGCACATCGCCGAGATCGGGTCCGCCGGGGCTACCGCCGAGCTTCGCGCTGGCGGCCCACCCCTCCCGCCGGCCCCACATCTGCCGGTCCGCGTGGATCGCCCGGATCACCAGCGAAAACCCTTCGCCATCGGTTTGCGGGTACCAGTCGTCGTCATAATCGAAGGAGTGGATCGCGCCAAAGTACGCATGGCGCAACTCGAGGCGTTCGCCCGCATTGTCGAGACGTCCGGAGAATGTGCCCGCGATCGCGAGCCCGTTGGTATTGAATCGAGCTGCAAACGCGGCGAGGTCCTGGACCACCAGCACATACTGACGGGGCCCCAGCCGGGTGACCGCGCCGGTTGCAAACGAAAACTGGATGCCGGCGGTGAACGAGAGGGGCCAGAGCTCCACCGGTCGGTCACCGGCATTGTAGAGCTCGACGAACTCCCACGCCGCGTTGCCGGGCGGGTGATACATGATCTCGGTGATGTAGATCGGCGGCGGGTCCTCGGTGGAATACACGCCCTCCGTCAGCGCGCTCCACTCGCCACCGGGCGAGCGCACACGCGCAAGCAGCCGCGCCGGTTCGGTAAGCACAACGCCATTGGTGTAGAGCGTGCCCGCGATCGCCCCTCCGGGCGCGCGCGGATCGGTTCCGTCCAGCGTATAGTACACCGCGCCACCGGCGTTCGTGTTCGCGATCTGCACCACCGTGCCGTTCGACACAATCCCCGGCGGCGTCAGCAGCAGCGGCGGTCCCGTCGCAGGCCATACCAGGTTCGTCACAAACTGTGTGAACATGTGCGGCAACCGATAGCTGATCCAGTTTGTAAAAACGGTCATGTGCGCGTTGGTGATCCCGCTGCCGCGCACGTAAATGATTAACGGATCCGCCTCCGCCTTCAGCTCGAGGAACCGGCGCATCGCGTTGTTCGTCGTGAACGCACCATTGTTGAAGAAATGACGATGGATGCGATCGGCCATCAGCAACCGGAACTCGGGGCTTGCCCACAGCGCCCGGTACAGGATCGCCGCGCGCGCCGCGGTGCTCCGGTTGGTCATGCATTCGTAGAGAATGTCAAAGCGGATGTCGTTCTTGAAATTCATACCGAAGGCGCCTTCGGCATCCCACATGTAGAACCGAAACCGGCCGCGGGCGGACCGTTCGCGCGCCATGTAGTAGTTGTTGTGCGGCCAGTCCCAGGTCGCGCCGTAGGCGTTCGCGAGGATATAGTCGGCGAGATTCGTCGGATCGAGCTTCTCGACGATGGCCAGATAGTTCGACAGCACCGCCATGTTGCTGTTCGTCGCCTGCTGGATCAGGGCGGTCAGCGCCACCGCGTCGCCCTCGGTGACACCGCCGTGGCTGATGATGTCCCACCGCCCCGTTCCCCCGTGCCAGTACTGCAGGTAACCCACGTCGTACCGCTCAACGGGATTGTAGTAACAGCGAAAAATGCCATTCACATACAACGCCGCAATGCAGCCCACGCTCGAGGGCTGACCGGTGTCCGCATACAAACGCCGCATCAGCTCGTCGCGAATGAACGGGCGGTCATAGTCATTCTTCCCGGCCCGGAGGCGAAGACTTTCGTACGGACGCACCGGCCACAAAGGTGCATTCAGCGAGATCTGCCAGGGCTCCTCCCCGTACATGCTCCGGAAGTAGGTGTTGAACTGCGGCTTCGACGTCCATGAACCGTACCAGGTGCCGGTCATCTGCTGCAGCTCGTACCGCGACCGGGCGTGGTTGCTGCCGGCGATCCGGACGCCGGCATCGGTCTGTTTCACCGCATTGCTGGCCGGATCCCACCATTCGATCGAAATCACGCGTTCGTACGCTCGGCCGCGCTTCAGCGGGATGTTGTAATCATCCAGCGACGTCGCATTCCAGAGACCGCCGCTCCACACCCCGCCGACGATCGCCATCACTCCGTTGGGCTTGTGCCATGCTGTCTCCCACGGGCCGGCCAACAACACCGCCGGCGAGCCACGCAGCAGTGCCGGCGGATTGACCAAATACGACCGGGTCACCGTCGGCGAGGGGATCCAGCCGGCCAGAAATGCGCGGGCGCGCAGCGTCGCGGTCGTCGTCAGTGTGAACGGACCGCTGTACGCGAAGCCATTCGTCAGGTCCGGCTCCTCGCCATTGATCGTCACCCGGATCGTCGCGCCGGGCACCGCGGAGGTGATCGCGACCGTGAGATTGTTCGTGTAGAGACCCGCGGCGGGCACAAACCCGGGCGGCGCGAGAATCCCCGGCCAGGTCGGGCCGGCGTTCGGCTCGCCCGGCGTCGCGACCTCGAAGTACCGCCAGCCCCCATGCGATTCACTCCACCCGTAGCTGTAAAACGGCGACTGCGGCGGAAATCCGGGAGCTATTTCACTCACCACATTTCCGCTCGCGTCGTACAGTCCCAAGTATTCACCGTGTCGGCTCAGGCCAAAACTCGTGTGCAGCGTTTTGGAGGGATCGCGCAGGTTCCGGCCCGTGCACAAAACGACGAGATAGCCGCCCGGTGGAATCACCACCCCGGCCGGAAACGTCCATCGCGCCGGCGCGCGAGGATCGTCCGTGAGGCTCCAGCCGCTGAGCGAGACCGGCGCGGTGCCGTCGTTGTACAGCTCCACCCAGTCCGCGAAGTCCGGCTCCAACGGCTCGGGGTCATCTTCTCCCTCTTCCTCATCGCCGCTGGCGAGAGGCGCGCGCACGCCGACGAAATAACGCCACAGGTCCCCCGCCGCGACCAGCGTCGGACCGCCTCGCAAACGCAAATACGGGATCATCGAGAGGTCCGAGCTCGTTGCGCTGGTGTTGTGCGTCTGGATCGCCAACAGGTTGGTACCGGCCACCAGAAAGTTCGACGCAATACCGACCGTGATCGTCACCGGCGCCCCCGCCTCTCGGCTGCGGGTCGCCGGCATGTTGTAGGGCACCAGCATCCCCACCGAACCCAGGTTCGACCTCGCAATCTCGACGCCGTTCAGATACGCGACAAAGCCGTCGTCGAAGTCCACCTGAAACTCGAGCAGGTTCGTGGAGGCGGCGGTCGCTCCATCCACCACAAACGCGCGCCGCATGTACAGCGAGACCGCCTTGCCGTACATCTGGTCGTACACATCAGTCGCGTCGTCGCCATCGCCGAAGCCGATGCCCCCCGGACCGACCGGCCAGCCGGAGTCCGGAAAATCCGGAAGCGTCCATTCGAGCCCCCACATCGTCCGTGCCACCTGCGCGACCTCCGGAATCCCACCAGATGGCTCGGTGGTTCCAAAAAAGCATCGCCAGGCCTGATTCGAGGGCACCAGCGTGACGGTCCCCGTCGGCGCCAGCAGATGCAGCGACACCGCGGCCTTGAACGACACATTCGTGAAACCATGCACCTGCACGGCCAACACGTTCGTGCCGGCGCCGAGCAGATTTGTCGCCGCACCTGGCAGATACGTCTCGTTTGTCCCTGAGAGGCGCCAGTTGTAGGCGGGCTGGTCACAGTAGGCGAACGAGTTGCTGGGTCCCAGGTTCCGCCGCGCCACCTCGCGGCCGTTCAAATAAGCAATGAATCCGCTGTCGTAGTCCAACGTCAGCCGCACCGTGCCGCCGCTGGTCAGCAGCGCCGGCGCAACCACAAACGAACCCCGCAGGTACATCGTCAGCGAAGCACCGCTGAGCTGGTCGGCCACGTCGTTGTTGACGTTCACCACGGTGGAACCAAAGCCGAACGAACCGGTGGCACTGAGCCAGTTCGTCGCGATGAATGCCGGCGACATCCAGGGCACTCCGGAACCAAGGCGGGGCACACCGTTGCTGTCGGCCTGCAACAGCCGCGCCGACGGCGCCGCCATCAGTTCGGTGATCCGTACCGCGGCGATGACTCGCTCCCCCCTGGCGGCAATCATCGCAGCCGCAACGCCGGCTCGATAACAGAACCATAATCGATAGCTCACGATGGGCCCACTATCGCACCCGGTCAGCTCCCTCTCAAGACCGTTCGCGCCGGCGAGGCGTGGCCAGATTGCCTCCCGTTCAGGAAGAACTCCCGCGGCAACCCTCACCCCACGCCGGCAGCTGGCGCCGAAGCAGCTCCACGAGCTCCCGCATGTTCGGCACACAGTGGTCTGCCCCGACGGCGTCGGCCTCTGCCCCGACCTTCACCGTCACCGCGCAGCCCGCACGCCGACCGGCCTCGATGTCCTTCGCGGAGTCACCGATCATCCAGGAGCGGCGCAAATCCAGTCGATGCCGGTCGGCCGCCTCCAGCAGCATGCCGGGATTCGGCTTCCGCCGCGGGTCGTCGTCGGTGACGGCCGTACAGACCAGGATGTCCGTCAGATCCAGACCCGCCGCGCGCACCGCCGCGATGAGATTGCCGTGAATCCGATCCAGCATCTCACGCGAAAAGCGGCCCAGTCCGACGCCCCGTTGATTCGTTACAATCACCGCCGCATACCCGCGCTCGCGCACGATCCGCAGCGCGTCCAGAAACTCCGGGATCAAATGGAAATCCTCCGGCCGCTCGACGTATCCCGGCCCGGGACTCACGTTCACAATGCCGTCGCGATCGAAAAACACCGCGGGGCGCGCCCGGCCGGCCTTCATCGCGAGACCCTCCGCCAGACCGACGTCCATCCGTCGCTGATGCGCGCAACGAGCTCGTGTGCGTCCCCCGCCGCGACCGAGCGGCCCCCCTCGCGGAGCCGCTCCGCCGGAAGTTCCGCCAGACAATCGGAAATCGTCACCGCAGCATCGCCGGCCGCAAACCCGACACGACAGAACGGGCGGGCGCTCGCAGCCGGCCAGCGGCACTGCAGCGTATCGTCGGTCCAGCCCTCCAGTGCGCCGTCCTCGGCAACGCGCAGCATCATCCGGACCTCTCCCCCGGCCAGGGCCGGCCGACCGCGAGACACGCGCACGGTCAGATTGCTCTCGGTTAGCGTGCCGAGCACCCATGCGCACTTCTCTTCGCTCCAGCCGAAACACCAGACCACGCCGGTGCCGCCATCTCCGAGCACCGCCGCGGAAACACCCGGCCCCGGCGGCGCCGCGGTGGGCCGCCAGAGTGCCGCGGCGGCCCGGCACATCGGCGCGTCCGCGAGCGCGATCCGATGCAACGGCTTGGGCACGGCGTCGTTCGCACGGGGCCGCATCGCATCGGGAGGGTTCAACGCGATCGGCACCCACCAGCTCCACACGAGCGGGTCCCCATCCGGATCCTCGGCCGGCAGGACCCAGCGTCGCTCACCCTCCCCACCAGCCAGCATGGCCCGCCCGACGCTCGGCGGTCGGTTGCGCGCAACAATGCGCACGCGCACCGGCGCGGATCGGGCCAGCGTACCGTCCGTATACGCCGCCACGGCCTGCAGCTCGACGGGCCCCGGCCCGCCGGGCCATGTGCGCACCTTCAGCTCGCGCGCCGCACCCGGCCCCTCCGCCACCTTGCGCGCCCCCGCAAACAGCGCCACCGCGGACGGCGCGCCGCCCGCTTCCAGAAGAACCGTCGTACCCCGACGCTCGTCCACCTCCGCCCCCTCCGTAGGCGAGAGGATGCGCACGCGGCGCGATGGCGGCCCCCATTCAAACCCGGTCTCCGCGAACGCCTGCACCCGCACGTCACCGCCGCGGTAGAGCACCGCCCGCAAGCGGTGATGGCCGGGCGCCAGCGAGGAGGCCTCCAGTCGCAAAAGGGACGATTGCTGCAACGCCACCGTCCGCCCATCCAGCAAAAACATCACCACATCGTCCTCTGCCTGGCCCCCCTCCACCTCGAGCTCAAATGCCAACAGCTCCGGCCGGTTCTCCTCTTTCTGGGACAACCGGACCTTCGGCGGGGACGCTCGCGGCGCCAGCAGCGGGTCGCCCACAATGAACAACTGCAGCGGACTGGCGACCGACTGATAGTAGGCTTCCAATGCGGTGCAACCGCGGGCGAGGTGCGCGAACAGCCGCGCGGCGGGGAATTTCATCCAGATCGAGTAGGGCTCGGTCACCGTGCCCGCCGCGGCGCTCGCACCGGCCCGCAGCCAAGCCGTCAGCTTCGTCTGCGCCGCACCGTGAAACACCGCCCCGAAACTCGTCAGGTGGTCCGCCACCGCGCCGGGTAGGAACGCGGCGATTCGCGACGGCTCCGGCGCCGCCGCGCCCATCATCAGACCCGCGACGTCGCTGGCGCCGGCCGGAAAGTTCGACGTGACCACCGTGCGGACCCCGAGCTCGCGAATCTCCCGGGCCGCGTCCTCAATTTGCCACTGCCGGCAGCGCGCGCGAATGTCGGTACCGGTCACCAGGTAGACGGTTCCGGACGCCCACGCGGGCCCTGCCGCGGCCGACCGACGCAACAACGCCAGCGCGACGTGGCGGGGCAGACCCCGCGCGCCGGACCACGTCAACGACATTGCCGGCATCAACGCCGCCGCGGCGGGATGCCGCTTCAACTGATCGAGCGTCGCCGTCGGCAACGCGGGTCCGCCGGGCGCCGGCGGACCTCGAAAGAGCGCAGAGATCCAAAGGCCCGTCGCGATCAATCCTCCGCTCGGCAGCTGACCGCCTACCAGCGTCGCGCCGTGGAGCGAGACCGGCGGGGCACCGCGCACCCGTACGGGCAGATCTGCGGAATATACGAACGCCAGAATTCGGTCTTCGATGCCGCGGGCCCGCATCGCGGCAAATACGGGCAGCCGGATGTGCCGCTCAAACTCCTCCAGCGAAAGATCTCCTTCCGCCCGCAGCGCGGAATCCGGCACCTCGACACCAACCAGATTCTCCGGCGGCACACCGCGGAGCACCGCGTACTCGCGCGCCAGCTCCCATGAGTCGCGGGATCGCTCGTTGACGACCACCAGCAGCTCGTGAGGGCCGAGCGCCCCCGCGGCGCATCCCACCAGCCACACCGCTGTCACCAGCTTCAGCTGTCCACCTCTGGTCATTGCAACAGAGTCTGAGCAGCGAAACCGCATTGTGGCGGCGGCAGGGGCGGTCAGTCGAGGTCGCGTTCGGCCAGCGCGTCCTCATCCAGCCCCAGATAGTGGCCCAGCTCGTGCAGTAGCGTCCGCCGCACCTCCATGCGAAACGCCGCCGCGTCTCCCTCTGCCTCGGCCCACAGGTTCTCGACAAACAAGAGGACTTCGGCCGGCAGGGGATCGTCCGCGTCGTCCGCATGACCGCGTCCGACGAACAGCCCCAGCAAGTCGGGGTCATGACCCTCACGGATCAGTTCGGTGGACGGTCGGTCCTCGATCACCACCGGGATCGCGCGTGCCCGGTGGCGCAATGGCGCCGGGAGCGCCTCCAGCACCCGACGCACTTCCTCGGCCGCCGCCGCGCGCAGCCGTCGGCGCACCACCGGATCGAGGCGCCGGCTCATCTCGCCCCCTCCGCGCGGCGGTCCCAGACGGTGTGGCCCTGCGCGTCAATCGCGACGACGGCGGGAAAGCCCACCAGCGTCAGTCGCCGCACCGCCTCCGGGCCGAGATCCTCATATGCGATCGTCTCCGCCCGCTGAACGCAGCGCCCCAGCAGCGCTCCCGCTCCACCCACCGCGAGGAAGTACACCGCGCCGTGCTGGCGGATCGCCTCGATCACCGCGGCGCTCCTCTGCCCTTTGCCGATCATGCCCCGCAGTCCGAGTTGAATCAGACGTGGTGTGTACACATCCATGCGACTGCTGGTGGTCGGCCCCGCCGACCCGACCGGCCGATCGGGCCCCCCCGGCGTCGGGCCCACGTAATAGATCGTTGCGCCGCGAAGATCGAACGGTAGCGGCTCGCCACGGTTGAGCGCCTCCCACATCCGACGATGTGCGGCGTCGCGGGCGGCAACGACCTCTCCATACAGGCGAACCCATTCTCCCGCCCGAAGCGTCCGCCACACGCGATCGTCCGGCGGCAACCGGACATCCCGCCATGCCGGCGGAGACGGGGCGCCCGCCGCGGCGGCGCTCCGCTCACACATGCCGCAGCCCGTCCTTGATTCGCTGTGTGTCCGGGTCGCTCACCAGCCCGCCCGCGTGGCGACCGACGTTCAGCAGTACGCCGATCATCAGCCCCGTCACCGCGAGGCTCGATCCCCCGTAGCTCACCAGCGGCAGCGCAATGCCCTTCGTCGGCAGACAGCCGGTGACCACGCCGATGTTCAGCAGCGCCTGCGCAACGATCGTCAGCGTGATGCCCCACGCCAGCAGGCGTCCAAACGTGTCTGGGGCCCGCCACCCGATCCAGGTCCCGCACAACAGAATACCCAGATAGGCGGCCAGAAACGCGAGCGTCGCCCAAAGCCCAAGCTCCTCACCGATGATGGGGAAGATGAAATCGGTGTGGGACTCCGGCAACCAGAAATGCTTTTGCACGCTGTTGTCTAGGCCCACCCCCGCCACACCGCCCAGCGAGAACGCCCGCATTGCCTCCACCAGCTGATGCGCGGCGCCCTCCACGTGCCGCTCCGGGTGCAGATAGGCCAGCATCCGCTCCATTCGCTCCTGGTCGCTGAACACGAGGACGGCGAACCCGCCGCTGACCAGCGCGCCAAGCACCGCCAAATACCCAACATGCGCGCCGCCCAGGTACAGCAGCAGCACCCCGATCAGAAAGACCAGCATCGTCGTGCCAAAGTCCGGCTCAATCAGCACCAGCCCCAGCACCGTGCCCATCACCGCCATCGGAATCACGATGCCATCCTGCAGCCCCGCCACCCGTCGCTCGTTGCGGTGGATCCACCACGACAGAAACAGCACCATCACGAACTTTGTCAGCTCCGATGGCTGAAACAGACCGAACCCAAGCGAAATCCATCGGCTGGCACCGTTGCGGCGTACGCCGACGCCCGGCACAAAACAGAGAATCAACAGCACCGCGGAGACCACCAGCAGCGGCACCGCCCAGGGCCGCCAGCGATGATAGTCCACGACCGACGCGATCAGCCCCACCACCGCGGCAACCGCCGCCCACATGATCTGCCGCTGAATCAGATACGCGGGATCGCGGAACCGGTGCTCTGCGTACGCGGCGCTCGCGCTGGCCAGAACCATCAGGCCCGCCGCCGCGAGGGAGATCACCAACAGCACCAGAACCGCGTTGACCGCCCTCCTCATCGGCGATCCCGCTTGCTGCCGATCACTGGGAGATCGGAATCAGCAGCGTCATCCCAGGCTTCACCGCGGACGCGTCCGGCAGATTGTTCAGCTTCAGGATCGACTCGGGCGTCACGAGAAAAATCTTCGCGATTGATTCCAGCGTTTCGCCCGCGCTGACAGGGTACCGGATCGGCTGCGCCGATGCGCCCAGCGTCGGCGTCGGCGCGGCAGGAGACGGGCTGGCCGGGGGGGCCGGCGCCGTCGGCGGTGGCGGCGTCAGCTGCGGTGAGGGCTCGGGAGCAGGCGCGGGGGCGGGCGTCGGCACGGTGACCGAGGGCGGCACCGGCGCGGGCGGCGGTGCAACCGGTTTTTCCATCGGTCTGGCTGGCCGCGACTCGGACGTCTTCGCGGCGGCGGGCAGCTTGAGCTTTTGACCAGCGCGCAGCTTGTTCGGATCCGTGATCGCGTTCAGCTCCGCCAGCTCCCGCGCGCTCACGCCGTGCCGCGCCGCAATCTTCGAGAGCGAGTCACCCGGCTGCACCACGTACTCGTCGGCGGCGGCCGCCGCCCGCGCCGACGCGGGCTTCTCGGGCCGGGGCCGGCTCGCATGACCGGGCAGCAGCAGTTTCTGGCCCGCGCGCAGCTTGTTCGGGTCCGTGATCGCGTTCAGCTCGGCCAGCTCCCGCGTGCTCACACCGTGCCGCGCCGCAATCTTCGAGAGCGAGTCGCCCGGCTGCACCACATACTCTTTCGGCGCCAGATCCGCCGACGGCGGCGGGCTGGGACGCTGCGCCGGCGGCGGCACCGGCGCCGGCGGAGGCAGTACCGCGGGCGGCGGCTCCGGTACCGCTGGCGGCGGCATCACCGGCGCCGGCGGAGGCTCAACCGCCGTCGGCCGCGGCGTACCGCAGCCCTGCGACAACACGATCGCGGCCACCGCGACCGCATGCAGCCCCGCGAAAACACCCAGCACCCACAGTTCCTTCGCACTCAGCTTGCGCATGCTTGCTCTCTCCTCAGATCGCCCGCATCGCGCGGGCCCGCACCCACTGTTCGAACGCCTCTCCGCGCTCCTCGAAGTTCCGATACTGGTCAAAACTCGTACAGCCGGGCGATAGCAACACCATTTCGCCCGCCGTCGCCTCCCGGGACGCGCGCTCCAGCGCCGCCTCGAGCCGGTCGCAACAGTGACATGGAACCACATCCCGCCATTCCGACGCAAGCAGCTCGGCCGCCTCGCCGATCAGGTACGCCGCCCGCACGCGAGTGGCGAGCAGCGCTCGCGCCGCCGCAAACGTCGGCTCTTTCGGACGACCTCCTGCGATCAGCCGCACTGGCCGTGACGCGATGCGCAGCGCAGCGATCAGCGCCGCACAGCTCGTCGCCTTCGAGTCGTTCACGTACAGCACGCCACGGATCTCCGCGACGGGCGCGGTGCGGTGCGGCAGCGGCTGAAATGCGCGCGCGGCCGCCTCCAGCGCCCCAGGGTCCACGCCGAGCTCGCCCAGCGCTGCCGCCGCCGCCGCCGCGGTCAGACCGAGCACCTCGTTGTCAAACCATGTGCCGCGCACCGACGCCGGCGCTCGCCCGCCGAACCAGACCGCACCGGCGGCGAAACGCACGTTCGCGGCACCCGCCGCACCGAACGTGACCGTGCACGCGCGCGGCGCTCGCACCCCCCGCAGCTCCTCCGCCTGTTCCGCCGGCAACACCGCCACATCGTCGCCCCGCTGCCACGCCCACAGCCGCGTCTTCACCTCGCGGTACGCCTCATAGGTCCGGTGCCGGTCGAGGTGGTTGGGTTGCACATTCAGCAGCACCGCGACGTCCGGCCGGAACGCGGTACAGGTCTCGAGCTGGAACGAGCTGACCTCGAGCACCAGTACATCGAGCGCGCCGCATCGCCGCGCCACCTCGCAGGCGGGCGGCCCGCCGTTGCCACCCGACGCGACCTTCGCGCCCGCGATCCGCAGCGCGTCCGCGATCAGCCGTACCGCGGTGCTCTTGCCGTTGGAACCGCTCACCGCGATCGTTCGCACCGCGCCACAGCGCCGCCAGCCCAGTTCGATTTCTGCGATCACCGGCACACCTTGCGCGCGAAGACCCGCGATCCATGGCGATGTGGGCGGAATGCCCGGCGCCGCCACCGCAAAGGCCCACCGGCCCTCCGGCACGCGCTCGGGATTCTCCCCCGTGCGCAACTGCGCGCCCGTCCGGCCGATCTCGGCCGCGGCCGCACCCAGCTGTGACGCCGGCGCCCGGTCCACAACCACCACCCGCCGGCCGTCCGCCGCCAGCAACCGCGCCGCGGCGACGCCGCTTTCGCCGGCCCCCAGCACCAGCACCGCACGCTCCTCTGCCACCGACCCTGTTCCGACCGCCGTCACCGAATCTTCAGCGTCGCAATGCCCGCCAGCGCGAGAATCAACGACACGATCCAGAAGCGCACCGTCACGCGCGATTCCGCCAGACCGGGATCCAGACCCTCCCGTGCCAGCTGGTCCTTCGCGTTCCACTCGAAATGATGGTGAATCGGCGCACAGCGGAACACCCTCCGGCCGCCGCTCCAGCGAAAATACAGCACCTGGATGATCACGCTCAGCGACTCCAGCACGAACACCCCGCCCACCAGAATCAACGTGAGCTCCTGGTTGATCAGCATCGCGACCGTCGCGATCGCGCCGCCGAGCGCAAGGCTGCCGGTGTCCCCCATGAACATCTGCGCCGGCCGGCAGTTCCACCAGAGAAACCCCAGACAGGCACCCACCAAGCAGCCGCAGACAACCGCCAGCTCGCCGGCGCCCGGCACATACGGAATCAGCAGATACCGCGCGAACACCGCGTGCCCCGCACAGTACGCCATCACCAGATACGACATTGCCGCGGACCCGCTGCAGCCGACCGCCAGCCCGTCGAGCCCGTCGGTGAGGTTGACCGCGTTCGAGCATCCCGCCAGCACCACGAGCGCGAACAACGCGGACGGCACGGGGCCCAGGTTCGCGATCAGCGGCGTTTTTAAAAAGGGCACCGCCAAATCGCTCGCCATCGGCCGCCATTCCGGCCGCTGCCAGAGCACGGCAACCAATGCGATCGCGCAGGCGGACTGCGCCGCCAGCTTCCAGCGGGCGGGCAGCCCCTTCGCGTTGCGCGCCGTAATTTTGAGCAGGTCATCCGCCGCGCCGACTGCGCCCATCGTCCACATCACCGCGAGCGTGAGCCAGACGAGCGCATTGGAGGGCATCGCCCACAGCAGCGCCGCGACACTGGTCGTGCCGATGATCAGCACCCCGCCCATCGTCGGCACCTTCTTCGCCGCGTAGTGGCGATCGAGCTCCGGCACGTCCTTGAGTCGAGACGGGTGGCGGAGGCGCAGCGCGGTAAGCCGACGGATCACCGCCGGCCCCAGCAACAATGAGAGCGCAAAGGCGGTCGCCGCGCCGCCCAGTGCGCGGAACGTCACGTACTGGAAGAGGTTCAGCGGCCCCCACCAACGGGACCATTCGCTCAAGTAGTAGAGCATCTCAACCGTCCAATGCGCCCGCCCGCCGCCGACGGGCCCATTCCTCGACCACCCGGTCCACGTGCTCCGCGCGCGAGCCTTTCAGCAGCACCGCATCGCCCGGCCGCAGCAGCTCGGCAAGACACTGCGCCGCCTCTTCGACATTCGCGCAGCGGTACAACCGCAGCGCAGGCCGGCCCGACTCCGCCGCGCCCTCCGCGATACCGGCGGCGAGATCGCCCACCGTGATCACCCCGGCCCACTCGCCCCGAGCAACCTCCCGCCCGACCTGCCGGTGCGCCTCCGCCGCCGTGGCGCCCAGCTCGTGCATGCCACCCAGCACCAGCCACTTTCGCGGCGCACGGTCTGCCGCGAACGTCTCCACCGCGGCCCTGACGCTGAGCGGATTCGCATTGTATGCGTCGTTGATCCACCGCACGCCGCCCACAATCTGCTCCTCCCCGCGCATCGGAAGCGGTCGAAACTCCGCAATCGCGACCGCGGCCGCTTCCGGGTCCGCACCAGCCAGCGCGGCGACCGCCGCCGCTCTCAGCGCCGCCCGCGCGAACGGTTCCCCACGAACCGGCAACCTGCATCGCAGCACAAAACCGGCCCCGCCGCGCACTTCCAGCCAAGGGCCCTCCGCCGTGCTCTCGACCCGACCGACGAAATCCGCCGGCGCCTCCAGCGCCACCGTCACAATCCGCGCGCGCGTCGCAGAACGGATCACCTCCAGCCACGGCTCGTCCGCCGCCGCGATCACCGTGCCGCGCGGCGGCAGGTTCGCCGCCAGTTGCGCCTTCTCGCGCGCGATCGCCGCCTCGCTCCCGAAGAACTCGATGTGCGCGGGTCCGATTCGCGTGAACACCACCCAGTCCGGCTGCAGCATCGCCGCCAGCGGTTCCATCTCACCGGGATGGCTGATGCCCACCTCGAAGACCCCCCACCGCAAATCCGGCGGCGCGTTCAGCAGCGCGAGCGGTAGGCCGATGTCGTTGTTGCGGTTGCCCGGTGTACGGGCGGTGCGCCCCTGCGTGGCGAGCACGTCGGCCAGCAGCTCCTTGGTGGTGGTTTTGCCGACACTGCCCGTGATGCCGATCACCCGGCCGCGCCAACGCGCCCGATGACGCGCCGCCATTTCAGCGAGCGCACGCCGGCTGTCCTCCACCACCAGCAGCGGCAGCGACATGTTCAGTCGCGCGGCGGCGCCACGCTCCACCACCGCCCCGACCGCACCCCGGCCCGCAGCGTCCGCCACGAAGTCGTGGCCATCGAACCGGTCGCCACGAATCGCGACGAACAAATCTCCCGGCTCCACCTCGCGCGAATCGTGCACGACCCGACGGACCGGCGGCGCCGGCCGCGTCCACCGCCCGCCGCACCAGCGGGCCAGCATGGAGGAGGTCAACATGCGATCGGTTCACCCGCCGCCCGAAAGAAGCCGCCGTGCGACCTCGCGGTCGTCGAACGGCACCACGTGCCGGGCGAACTCTTGGTAGTTCTCATGGCCCTTGCCGGCGATCAACACCATGTCCCCCGGCCGCGCCAACTCGATCGCCCGCGCAATCGCCTCCTCCCGGTCCGGAATCATCTCGCGACGCGTGCCGGGCGGCATCCCGGCGAGAATCTCCTCGATGATCGCCCGCGGATCCTCGCTCCTCGGATTGTCACTGGTCAAAATCACATGGTCGGCGAGCTCCGCCGCGACGCGGCCCATCACCGGCCGCTTCGCTCGGTCGCGGTCGCCACCGCAACCGAACACCACGATCAGCCGCCGACGGGTCACCGCGCGCAGCGTGGTCAGCACGTTCGCGAGCGCATCGCCCGTGTGCGCATAGTCCACGAACACCTCGAAGCCGCGGTCGCACGGGATGCGCTCGAGCCGGCCGGGCGCGCCGCGGAACTGCTCCAGCGCCGCCACCATCGTCGAGACCGGAACCCCGCGGGCGCCCGCCGCCGCCAGCGCGGCCAGCGCGTTGGAGACGTTGAAGCGACCGAGCACCGCCAGCCGCACCTCCGCATCGCCCCACGGGCTCCGCAGCACAAACCGTGACCCCTCCGCGCCGGTCTCGATGTCCTCCGCACGGACGCTCGCCGCTGGATGCGCGCCGTACGTGATGATCTGCGCCCAACCGCCGATCATGTCGGCGAGCTGATGCCCCCACGGGTCATCCAGATTCAGCACCGCGGCCGCGCGCTTTTCCATCCGGCCCAGCCCCGCAAACAGCCGCGCCTTCGCGGCGAAGTAACGCTCGATCGTGCCATGGTAGTCCAGATGATCGTGCGTGAGGTTCGTGAACACGCCCACGTCGAAGTCCACCCCCCATACCCGCTTCTGCTCGAGCGCGTGCGACGAAACTTCCATCACCGCGGCGCCGCAGCCGGCCTTCAGCATTTGCGCGAGCATCGCCTGCAGGTCCGGCGCCTCGGGCGTGGTGCGCGAAGCCGGAATGCAGCGGTCGCCGATCTCATACTGCACGGTGCCGATCAGCCCGGGCCGCCGCCCCGCCGCGGCGAGGATGTCGCGGATCATGAAGGTGGTGGTGGTCTTGCCGTTCGTGCCGGTCACCCCGATCACCTCCAGCCGCGCGGACGGATGGCCGTGAAACGCGCAGGCGATCTCCGCGAGCGCGCGGCGCGCATCCTCCACCCGCAGCATCGTGACGTCGCGCCGCGGACGCACCGCGGTCTCCGCGACCACCGCGACCGCGCCGCGTCGGATCGCATCATCGATGTACCGCGTACCGTCGTCGTGCGCGCCCCGGATCGCGACGAAGAGGTACCCCGGCCGCACCTGCCGCGAATCGTAGGCGATGCCGGCGATGTCCGGTTCCGTCGGGCCCGCGACGGTCATTGGCTGGATCACACTGAGCAGGGACTCGATCCTCATCGCTTCCTCACAGAGTTGACCAATCCACATCGGCGTCACCCTCCGGCGGCATCTCGATGCCCGGCGCCACCGCGGGCCGCGCTGGCTCCGACGGCGGAATGCCGAGATACCGCACCACGTCCTGCGCGATCTGCCGGAACACCGGCGCAGCGACCACCCCACCGGTGTGTTCCGGCTGCGGCTCATCCACCACAACGATGATGCCCAGTGCCGGCGAATCGGCCGGGATCAGACCCATGAAGGAGGCGATGTTGCGGTGGTGGTCATAGCCCCCCACGCCAGCCTTGATCGCGGTGCCCGTCTTCCCGGCCACCCGGTAGCCCGGCACCGCCGCGCGGCGTCCGGTGCCCTCGGGCGCAGTGACGCCCACCAGCAACTCGGTCATCAGCCGCGCGGAGTCCGCGCGAAGCGGCGTCGCGGCCGCAGTGGGCGAGAACTCATGGAGCGTGCGGCCGCGCGCGTCGGTGACGCGTCGAACGATCACCGGTTTCATCCGCACGCCGCCGTTGCCGATCGCACCGAGCGCGGAAATCATCTGCAGCGCGGTCGCCGCAACACTGTGGCCCATTGCGATGCGCGTCGCAGTCAGTGAGTCCCATTGACGCCGCGGCGGCAGAATACCGGACTCCTCGCCGGGCAGTTCGATGCCGGTGCGCGTGCCGAACCCGAAGTTGCGCAGATACGTGTCCAGCGCGGCGTCGCCCAGCATCACCGCGATCTTGGCCGCGCCGATGTTGCTGGACTTCTGCACGATACCTGCGACGGTGAGCTGGCCGTAGGGGTGAAAATCGCGCAGGGGACGTCCGCGGTAGTACCAGACCCCGTGCTCGCAGTCGAACGGAGTGTCCGCGCGCACGACGCCGGCGTCGAGCGCCGCCGCGATCGTCGCGGCCTTGAACGTAGAGCCCGGCTCGTACACGTAGCCGATCGCGCGGTTCAGGTGGTGGTCGAGGCTGCTGGCGCCGTAGTTGTTGGGGTCGAACGCGGGCCGCGAGGCCATCGCGAGAACCTCGCCGGTGCGCACGTCCAACACGATCGCCCAGGCGCCGAGCGGCCGGTGCAGCCGCACTGCCTCATCGAGCGCGTCCTCCACCACCGTCTGCACGACGGCGTCCAGCGTCAGCTCGACCGTCGCGCCAGGCTCCGCGGGCAGATCGAATCGCCGCTGGTCGGCGATCTCCTGGCGGCGCGCGTTCCGTACCGTCACCCGAACACCCGGCCGGCCCTTCAGCCACCGGTGATAGGCCATTTCGATGCCGGCGGCACCGACGCGCTCGGCGTTCACAAAGCCGACCACATGGCAGGCCAGCTCGCGCAGCGGATACTGGCGCCGCGGCGTTTCCTCCCACCAGATATGGCGGAGCTTGAGCTGGCGGATGTGGTCGATTTGCTCCCGGGTCAGGCCGTCGGCGAGGTACACCTGCCGGCGCTCTGGCTGCTGCAGCCGCCGCTGCAGCTCCACGCGGTCCAGCCCCAGCAATCGTGCAAACAGCTCCGCGTACGCGACGACCAGCCCGTCCAGCACCACCCCCTCGGGATCCGCGTTCAGTCGGTACAACGGCACGTCGAGCGCCAGCGCGGTGCCGTTGCGATCGAGGATCCGCCCCCGCGGGGCGGGCGTCTCGATCCGAACCTCCCGCGTCACTGGGCCACGGAATACCGGATCGAGCTCGCGGGTATGCAGTGAGGTCAGCCGAAACGCATACGCCGCGAACAGCGCCAGCAGTCCCGCCAGCACCACCAGCAGTCGATGGCCTCGACTCCACGCACGCATTTCACGGCTCCCGCCGCACGCGCGCCCAGCGGGTCTCGCCGGTCGCGGCCGGCGCCGGCGCTGCCACCTCCCGCACGAGGTAGACCATCCGCTCGCTGCCGGCCCAGTCCATCGCAATGCCGAACTGCTGCAGCGCCGCGCGGACCGGTTTTAGCGCGCAGAGCTGCGCCCAACGTCCCTCCTCGTTCAGTCGGAACTGCCGCTGGCGCACCAGCGCCTCTTCCGCCGCCGCCACCTCGCGCGCCAGCGCGCGCACCCGCACGCTCAGCTGCACATAGCCCAGCCCCGCCGCGGCCGCGGCCACCAACCACAGCACCACGCCGAGCGCCGCTCCCCCCTGCGGGGCGGCCCGCACCCGAGCTCGACGCCGGCTCAACATGGCGCGGCTGTCCGCTCCGCCACCCGCAGCCGTGCGGACCGCGCCCGGGGATTGGCCGCCACCTCCTCGGCCGCTGGCCGCAGCGCGTGTCGCGTGATCACCTTCACCGGCGGGGGCTCGAACGTCCATCGGACACCCCCCTCCGGCCGCCCCTCGCATCGGGGCTCGTGCGCACGGAAGGTCTGTTTCACGCACCGGTCCTCAAGACTGTGAAATGCGATCACCACCACCCGCCCCCCTTCGCCCACGATGTCCAACGCCGCCGCCAGCCCCCGCTCGAGTTCTTCCAGCTCCCGGTTCACCGCGATGCGCAGCGCCTGAAACACCCGCGTCGCCGGATGCCGCGCGCCTGCTCCCCGCCCCACCGCCTCCGCAACAATCCGGGCCAGCTCGTCGGTCGTCTCAATCGGGCGAATCGCACGGCGCGCGACGATCCTTCGCGCGATCCGCGCCGCGCGCGGCTCCTCCCCCCACCGCCGGAACAGTTCCGCCAGCCGCCCCTCCGGCCACAGGTTCACTATCTCCGCGGCAGTGGGCGCGCTGCGGGGATCCATCCGCATGTCGAGCGGACCGCTCAACTGAAAACTGAAGCCCCGGCGAGGCGTCTCCAGCTGATCCGACGAGACCCCCAAATCCATCAGCACACCGTCGCTCGGCACAAAGCCGTGCGCGGCGGCCACTTGCCGGAGCGATGAGAACCTGGCGTGTACCGTCACCACACGTCCGCCGAATCTCGCCAACCGGGCGGACGCCCGCTCGATCGCTTCGGGATCGGCGTCAATCCCCAGCAGGCGGCCGTCCGGTTCGCTCGCGGTCAGCACCGCCTCCGCGTGTCCTCCACCACCGAGCGTCGCATCCACGTATCGGCCTCCCGGCCGCGGCCGCAGCCACCGCAACACCTCGGCGACCATCACCGGCGCGTGTCGCGTCGGCTCCACCGTCAGAACAGAATCCGGACACCACCACTGCGCACCAGCGGGTCATGGAAGCGCACCGCGCGAGCCGCCGGCCGCCCCGTCGGTTCCCGACGCAGTCCCCAGCGCCCCCACCAGCCCTCCCACGCCCGAACTCCGCCCGCCGGCAGCTCGTACCGCTTCGGCTCCTCAATCGAACTGTCCAACGAACGGTTGATTCCCAGATACCTCGCGATCCTCACCATTGTGTGATCCTCCGTCTCCGCCCGAGCTCAGACGCCGACGTACTGGGAGGCCTCCAGCAGTCCCTGATCGTCAATGCCGGACTCGAACGCCGCCCAGCGCTCCGGATTCCAGAGCTCGAACCCTTCGAAATTGCCCACCAGCAGCACTCCGCTGCTGCGACTCAGCCCCGCGTGCGCCAGCAACTCATCCCGAATGCGAATGCGCCCCTGCGAGTCCCACCCCACCAGCTCCGAGCGCGCCCCCATAATCCGCAGATACGCCCGACCCTTTGCGTCCGCCATCGAAAGGTTGTGAATGTTCCGAAACTTCAGGCTCATCACACGCGCGGGGTACGCGTAGAGCAGCCGCTGTTCGCCGACACTCGGCACGATGAAAAACTGCGGCGGCTTACCGACCTTCTCCCGCCATTCCGCCGGAATCGTCAGACGCAGCTTCGGGTCGAGCTGATGCCGGTACTGACCGCAGAAATACGGCACCGTCTCCATCCCTTCCTGACCCAACGCTGGAACCGAGTCTGACACCTCGCTGCTCTTTCTGACACCATGTGACACTATTCCCCACCACGCGTCAAGAAAAAATTTCGACCGCATTTCAGCGCCCCGTTGTCACCGGCGCGCAAGTTCCGCTCCCGCAATGATTCCTCGGTTTCGGGGACAGACCCTCAGGCTTGCCGGCGTCGCCTTGAATCGGCCATCTGCCCGCACAAAGCCTCCGGACTCCTCCCCCTGCCCGCAAAATCATCCCTGCCGCGATCGCGCACCGCTTGGGACACGATCTCTTCTTGCTCTTCGCGTTCCCATACTCGCAGCCCTCACGCCACTACCGTCCCCCCTGCGAGCTCCACATACGGGCGACAGAAGTCCCGCACCACACTCGCGGTCGGCGCACCGGCAGGCGGCAAGCGGCGCTCCACCGCACCCGTGCGCCGTCCCACCATCACACGCAGCCAACCGTACCGTATGGTCGCGTATTGTCGTTCCAAGCCTTGGAGACTCCGTGGCCGGCGGCTTCCAATCCATGGACGCCGCCATCGTCCGCCCACGCGCGAACAGCAGCGCCCCGCCTTTGCCTCGCGTCCTGTCTCCAAGGAGCCACGCAAAGCCCCCCTGTCTGGCGAGCCGTGCCGGACCGCAAGCCCGCAAAGGCCTCGAGGTCCCTCATCGGCCGCGCGACCGTACGCTTGCGATCCTCACCCCGCCTCCCTAGGATGAGCTCACAGCGATGAGGGCGCTCAAATGAAACTCACGACTTCCGTCGCGGCTTGCACCTGCCTGCTGCTGCCGGTCTTCACCCCGACGATCGCACCGGCGGACGGGGACGGCTGGCGCCCCTTGTTCGCAGCGGATCTCTCCGACGCCGATGCGCCGCCCGGCGTCTGGCGGTGGGAGGATGGCGCGCTCACCGCCTCGGAAGATCGCTGCCTCTGGACGCGGGAGGAATTTGAGAATTTCGAGCTCGAGCTGGAGTTTCGGCTCAGTCCGGGCGCCAACAGCGGCGTGATTCTCTACTGCACCGATCCGGCGAACTGGATTCTAAAGTCGGTCGAAGTGCAACTGCTTGATGACACCGCGCCGCAACACGCGACCGTTCCGCCGACCATGCGGTGTGCCGCGATCTTCGGTCACCTCGGCCCGAAGGAGCCGACCGGCTGCGGGCCTGACCGCTGGCACCGGCTTCGCATTGTCGCGCGGGGCCCGATGATCAGTGTCGCGGTGAACGATCGCACGGTCACCGAAATGGACATGCGCCAGTGGACCTCGCCGGACCGCAACCCGGACGGCTCCGAGATCCCCCCATGGCTGCGCCGCCCGCTCGCGTCGCTGGCGACGCGCGGTCGCATCGGGTTGCAGGGGCGCCATGCGGGAGCTCCGGTTTGGTTTCGCAATCTGCGCGTGCGGCCGGCGCGGAACTGAGGTATGCTCGCCCGCCCTTCTCCGTCTCGGGTATGGCGCTTCCGGCGGCCGATCACGGCCGCGCCGTTGGTCGCCGTCGCGTGGGCCGCCCGTGCCGCGCTCAATGCACCGGAGGTGACGCCGGCGGTTAGCAGCGACCACGCGGCGCACCTTGGTCTCTCGCTCAACGCGGGTAACAGCGAGAGCCTGCGTCTGAACGTCGGTGCAGTCAGCGCCGCCGATCTCAACGACGAGATCTCCTACCACCTCGGGGTCGATTTCAACTACGGCGAAAGCGCCGCCGGCGAGCGCGCGTCGGCCCGCGATGTGGACAACGGCAAGATGTTCGGCAACGTGCGCTGGACCTTCCAGCCGCCGTGGTTCGCCGCACTGGACGCCTCGGCGATGTACGACCGCATGGCGGAAATTGACCGGCGGGTCACCATCGGTCCCGCGCTCGGTGCGGACCTCCTGCGCCGGCCCGGGCTGCGGTGGAGCATCGAAGCCGGTCCCGCGATGCTCTGGGAGCGCGTCGCGGGGATCAACGATGCCTACGTTGCGGTGCGCATCGCCGAGCAGTTCGACTGGCGCCCCGACGAACGACTCCGGATCTGGCAGCGGCTCGAATGGACAGCGGACAGCTCGGATGCGGCAAACGCGCTGTGGAACATTGAAGCGGGCATCGAGTCCCGCGTCGGTCGCCGCACGCGCCTGCGCTCGGTGTTGCAGGACCGGTACGACACCCGGCCGGCAGAGGGGGTGCGCCACAACGACGTCACTCTGCTGACCGGCCTCGCCCTCGAGCTTTGAGACGATGAGCGGTGAAACGCTGACCGTGTCGCGGATTGCGGAGCTACCCACCCAGATCGGGCGCGAGGTGATCGTGCAAGGGTGGGTCCACGGCCGACGCAGCGGCGGAAAAATCGTCTTTCTGCTGGTGCGCGACGGGACCGGCGTCGTGCAGTGCGTGGTGGAGGCGGTGCAGGCGGAGGCGTTCCGTGTGGCCACGGACCTCGGGCACGAGTCGTCGGTGCGGGTCGCCGGCGCGGTTCGTGCGGACCCGCGCGCACCCGGCGGAGTGGAGCTCTCGGTCACGCGCCTTGAGGTGGTCCAGCCGGTCGCGGACTACCCGATCGCACGCAAGGAACACGGCGTGGACTTTCTGCTGCGTCACCGCCACCTGTGGCTGCGTTCGCCGCGCCAGTGCGCGATTCTGCGCATTCGGGACACGCTGATCCGAACCATTCACGAATGGTTCGCGGCGCGCGGGTTCGTGCGGGTGGACACGCCGATCCTCGCGCCGGGCGCGGCCGAGGGCGCCGCGACGCTGTTCCCGGTCGAGTACTTCGGCCAGACCGTTTATCTGGCGCAGACCGGTCAGCTCTACCTCGAGGCCGCCGCAATGGCGCTGGGGCGGGTCTACTGTTTCGGCCCAACATTCCGCGCGGAAAAATCGAAAACTCGGCGGCATCTCACCGAGTTCTGGATGCTGGAGCCGGAGATCGCGTGGGCAGAGCTGGACGAGGTGCTAGCAATCGCGGAGGAACTGGTCGGCGCGCTGGTCGCCCGCGTGCTCGCCGAGCACCGCGCCGAACTCGCTTTACTCGGCCGTGATCCGTCGCCGCTGGAGCGCGTCAAAGCCCCCTTCCCCCGCATTACCTACAGCGAGGCGGTGGAACTGCTGCGCAGCGAAGACACCCATCGGCGCATGCGCGAGGAAATCGAACGCGACCGTGAACGTCTTGCCGGGATGCGCGAGCGGCTCGCCGCGCTCGAACGCGAAGCGGAGACCGCGCGCAAAGGGTGGCCCCAGGACCGGCTGGCCCGCGAGATCGCTGAACTGCGAGAGGACGTCGCCCACCTCGGCCAGGACCTCGAGCAGCGCGCAGCCCGGCTGGACTCCGCGGCACGCTTCCAGTGGGGCGACGATCTGGGCGGCGACGAGGAAACGATTCTCTCCCGTCTGTTTGACCGGCCGCTGATGATCACCCGCTACCCGCGCGGCGTGAAAGCGTTCTACATGAAACCGGCGCCGGATGACCCCCGCGTGGTGTTGAACGTGGATATGCTGGCACCGGAAGGCTACGGCGAGATCATTGGCGGCAGCCAGCGGGAGGACCGCCTCGAACCGTTGCTGGCGCGCATGCGCGAAGAGAAGCTCGATCCGGCCGCCTATGAATGGTACCTGGATCTGCGGCGCTACGGCTCCGTGCCGCACGGTGGGTTCGGCCTCGGATTGGAGCGGTTCATCGCCTGGATCTGCGGTCTCCGTCACATTCGCGAGGCGATACCCTTCCCTCGCATGATGGGCCGCCTCTACCCGTGATCCGCCCAGCGCGCGCCTCCTCGCTCAGTCGCCGCCCTGAGCCAGCCACGACTGCCAGCGCGATTGGGCCGCGAGCAGCCGGACCGCCCAACTTCGAAGCTCCGCGGCTTCCACCCCGCCGCCCCACAGCTCCCGCAGCGCCGCCTCGACGCCCTCGACGGTGAGTGGGGCGCTCACTCCCCCGCCGGTGGCCTCCGCCCGCCAGACCGCCAGACCGCCCAGCGCCGCCGCCTCGAGGTTCGGCGCAGGCACATCATGCTGGTCGCAGACCGCCAGCGCGCCAAAGATGCGGTCGTCCCGTGCCAGCTTGCGCGGAAGATCGCGAAGGACCCGGCCGACCGCGTCGTCCAACCACGGGCAAATCATCCGGTGCACGAGGTCTGCGGCATATTGTTGCAATGTGTCCGACGAAGCGAGTTCGCCGCCCACCGATGGCCACCGGCGCCGAAGTGCGGCGCCGGACTCGCGGTCAATCAGTGCCTGCGCCGCCGCGATCGCGGCCCCGCACCCGCTCAGCTCTGGCATCCGGCGCCGTCCCAGCGCGCGCGCGACCAGGCCCAGCAGCAGGTGCGCCGCATTGTGACCATACAGCTTCAGTTCCTGGAACGGCCGCAGCTCCTCCTCTTCGCGAAACGCGAGGATCCGCCCCCGCCCACACACCGCGGGCACGGGGCCGGCGACGATCCGGTGAAACGATTCCACCAGAAAGGCACGGTCCAGGTCCGGTGTCACCGGCACCAACGCCGTGCGCGTCCGCAACGCCTCGCCGCTGAGCGTCTGGCTCATCTTGCCAATCACCGTGCCGACAAACGCCGTCGGCCGAGCGAACGCCCCCCCGGGCACGTAACGCTCCACCTCGGCCGCTAGCTGTTGCGGCGCATCCGGGTGGTTCTCCGCGGCGTACACCACCACCGGCGGCCCCTCCGCGCACAGCGCCGCCGCGATCCGCGCCGCAACCGAACGCGGGCCACCCGCCCCGTACACGGAAGGAGAGGGCAGCGCGGTCACCACCGTCGTCGCCGCGCGCAATCGCGCGTCCAACACCGCCGCATCCGCCCCGTCACTCGGATCGAGCACCTCGACGCCCGTGATCGTCAGCGTTTCCAGCCCGTCGCAATACGCGACGTTCACGACGTATGTACCGCCGCTTTCCCGCAACGCCCGCACCAGTACGCGGTCAATCTCCGCGATCGTGATCCGGTCGAACCCCTCCGCCCGCGCGGTGGGCACAAAAAGCCCCGCCTGAATCGGTCCGAAACCAAATCCGACCAGCGTCCGGCTCACCCCTGCTGCGTCTCGTCCACTCCCAACGCCGCTAGCAACGTTGGAAGGTCGTCGAACACGCGCCCCCCCCGCACCACCTCCAGCATTCTGGGCAGTGGCGCGATGTAGGCGCACCGATCGCGAAGCGGCGCCTTGATGAAGAGCGAAGCGGTGAGATTGCCCAGCTGAACCGCCTCCTCCAACGCGAGCCGGCCCGCGCGAAAATCCTGCGCGTGTCGCGCCAGCCACGCGATCACACCCGCACGAAACGCGTCCCCGGCCCCCACCAGGTCCACCACCTCGCCGGCGAGAAACCGTGAGCGCACAAACACCACTTCGCTCGCAACCCCATCGGCGCCCACCGCGCGAGCCCAGGCGCCATTCGCAACAGTGACCCCAAACAGTCGCGGCCGCGGCGGATCGCGCCACCGCATCGCGCGCGGCAGCACCCAGTCCAGAAACCCGCGGCAGAGCGCCCCCGTGTCCTCCAGCGGCAGCCGATGCGTGGGCTCGAGCGTGTTCAGGATCATGCGCGCCTCGTCCGCCGACGTGAACAACACGTCCAGCTCCGGCCAGAGCGGCTCGAGCAAACGGTAGGCGGGCACCGGCTCGCGCCGGCGAATGATCTCGGCGGGATTGCCGGCCAGCGTGTGGCTGTCTGCAACGGTCATCGCCCCCAGCGCGCGACAGTCCGCCAGAAAACGCGCCAGGTCCCGCCCGCCGTCCGCATCGCCCCGCGCGGAGAGACCGGAGTACATGTAGTGCACCACCGTCGGGCGCAACCGTTTCACGTGGGCACGAAAGATCTCAAAATCAAAGTCGTCGTTCGCGTTCGGAAAATAGGCGATACCGCCCCGTTCTCCCGCCGGCACCAAGTGGATGAAGGTGGTGCCAGTCGGGAGTGTCGGGTGGGTGACCATCGCCGATAGGTCCACGCCCGCGGCCGCCAGCTTGTCCGCAAATATGCGGCCGGCCGCGTCCAGCCCGCGAAACGGCCCACCGCCAAGCATCGCGCCGACCGCCACCCGCAGCCCGGCACGGGCAAGCAGCGGCGCGACGTTGCCACAGCCGCCCGCCGTCGCCCCACCCTCGCGGTCGAGCGCAAAAATCTCCTCCGGCGCCAGGTGCGGCAGCGCCTCGAGGGGACACTTCGCCAGCCCGCCGGCACCGACCAGCGCGTCCACGAAGTCGAACCCGCGGCTGCGCAGATCGAGCACCGCGGTGTTGAGCACCAGCACGTCCGCGGCCATCGGCCAAGCTCCCCGCGCGTCAGCGGCGCCCCATCAGCGCACGAATGATCAGCAGGTCGAGCTCCTCGTAGTTCCGCTCCGCAATCAGACGGTCCACCTCCGCCGCGTTCAGGCTGCGCACCACGTCCAGCAGCATCAGAAAGAACGTGCGGCTGTTCGAAAGGTGCTGCGTCGCGGGCTCGCCGCGCTGGGTGCGCAACGCCTTCACGTCCAGCCCGACATACTCGCCGCGGCGGCCGTATCCGTGGCGGTCCAGCACGCGGACCTGATTGAACGCGCGCCGCAGATCCACGCTGCCGAAGCTGCGGTCTTCGTCGAACTTCAGGCCGTTCTGGTCGTTCAGATGGACCGTGTAGAGCTTGTCAAACGCGAGCGCAAAGCCCATTTCGTCCGACGGATCCAGCCCCGCCAGCACGGCGTGCGCGGTCTCAATGTTGACCCCAACGCGCGACGGATCGCGCGTGAGATACCCGATCGCCATCGCATGACCAGTGGTCGGAATATAGGCGTGGTCCATCGGCTCGTTGGGCTTCGGTTCAATCGCAATCCGGATCTCCGGGTCATACTCCAGCATCCGGTCGATCGCCTCCACGATCTGCGCCACCGCGCGGCGGCTGTCCTTCGCCTCTCTGAGGTAGGTGCCCTCCCGGGCGAGCCAGACCACCACCAACCTGGTGCCGAGCTCGCGCGCAATATCGATGGTTCGCAGACTGCGCTCGATCGCCCAGCGCCGACAGGCGGCGTCATTCGAGGTGTACGCGCCGTCAATCGTGCGCGGGTCCTCCCACAGTCGGGGCGCGACGAACTCCGCGGCGAGCCCCTCGCCATCCAGTTGTCGTTTGACCTCCGCGGCGCGCCGTCGAATGCCCGCCGCGTCGAGCTGTTCGATCTCCGGCACCACATCGTCGTCGTGAAACTGCACCGCGTCGAACCCGAGCGGCTTGAACAGGCGGAACTTCTCCGCCATCGGCACGCTGCGCCGCACGGGCGGACCGAACGGATCGGCGCCCTCATGGAGGTTCCAGGGTCCAAACGAGAAGCGATACTGTCCGCTCATCACCTCACGTCTCCAGGGGCGACCGAGCCCATCCCGGCCGCCTCGGTCCCGATGCTGCCACCGGCGCCAACGGTGGTCTTGTCCGCCCGGATCAAAATTGTGTGCTAAAGTCTCATGCGGGCGCAGCGCTCCACATGAAACTGCTTGCGGAGAACATTCAGCTGCTGCCGGGGGACTCGTTCCGGCTGCTGCGATGGCGCCGCTCGCTCCGGGAGGTGGAAGTGGTGGATGCCGCGGGACGCGCGCACCCGCTGGCGGGTGCCGGCGACCGCTGGCACTACCACGCGCACACTGAGTTGACCGCGATCGTGCGAGGTTCGGGACTGCGGTTTATTGGGGATGACATCCGATCGTTCCGTGCACCGGACGTCGTGCTGATCGGCGGAGGGTTGCCACACTACTGGCACGAGGCCGGCACGACGGCGGGCTTCGCCGTGCAGATGGGCCCCGAGTTCGAGGACACGCTGGCGCGGTTTGGCGAACTCGCCGCCCTGGGCGAGACCTGGCGGGCGGCGGCGCGCGGCGTTCAGTTCAGCGGCCGCGGCGTGCCCGCGATGCTCCGCGCGCTGCGCGCCCTTGAGCGCGCACGTGGCCCCGACCGTATCGCGCGGCTGCTGGCGGTACTGGCCGCGATTGCGCGTTGGCCCCGCCGTGACTGCCGCCCGATCGCCCGTGCTCCTGTGCCAACGTCACGGCGCGCGCCGCCCTACCGCGGCATCCAAACCGCGGTGCACATCGCGTTCGAACGTTTCGCCGAACCGCTGCAGCTCGACACACTGCTGCCTGAACTGGGCATGAGCCGGGCCACCTTCTGCCGTCAGTTCCGCAGGTTTACTGGCCGCACCTTCAGCCATTTCGTCGCCGAGGTCCGGCTGAACCACGCGGCCCGGCGACTCGCGGAAACCGAGGAACCCGTCGGTGCGATCGCGTTCGCGTCGGGCTGGAACAACCTGTCGCATTTCCACCACCAGTTCCGCGCGATGTACCGGTGTACCCCCCTCGAATTCCGTCGCAAGTTCCAGGCGGCAGACACACCCAGGAGGATCGCATCACCACTACCCCCCTCGGGCGTGCGTCCCAACGGCCAGCCCGCCACCATTCGTAGCCGGTGACCCCCGCGGTGCGCATCGTTTCAAAGGCGGGCACCCCGGGTCGGCGACCCACCCACCCCAGGAACCACAGAGGGCGCGGCCGGCGGCGACAAGCGGGCTGCCGGTTTTCCCGCAGAAAAAACGCCCCTCCGCCTGCCGCCGCTGAACGCCTCGAACACGTCAAAACGGCCGGCTGGGGCAACAGGCGGCGGAGCGCCGCCCACGGTTCAGGGCTCCAGCAGCGTGCGGATGTGCACGTCCCGCAACTGGCGCGGATCGGGCCTCGACGGCGCGCCCATCATCAGATCCACGGCCTTCTGCGTCTTCGGAAACGCGATCACGTCGCGGATCGAGGCGGCACCGGTCAGCAGCATCACCAACCGGTCCAGACCAAGCGCAATGCCACCGTGAGGCGGCGCGCCGAAGCCGAGCGCGCGGAGCAGGTGACCGAATCGCTCTTCGATCTCCGTTTCGGGAAGACCGAGCCGGCGGAACATCGCCCGCTGGAGGTCCGGCTGATGGATCCGGATGCTGCCGCCGCCGAGCTCGACGCCGTTCAGCACGATGTCGTACGCGCGGGCGCGAACACTCAGCGGATCGCTCTCGAGCCGACCCACGTCGTCGGGATGCGGAGCGGTGAAGGGGTGGTGCATCGGCGAAAGCCGGCCCTCCGCGTCGAGCTCGAACAGCGGGAACTCGGTCACCCAGGTGAACGCCATCGCGTCGGGTCGGACCACGTTCGCATGGCCGGCGGCCTCCAGCCGCAGACGCCCCAAAAACGCGTGCACGCGCGCCGCCTCGTGCGCGGCGAACAACACCAGATCGCCCGGCCGGATGTCGAGCCGCTGCTGCAGTGCCGCCCGCTCGCCCTCGCTCAGAAACTTCGTGATCGGCGACTTCCAGCTGCCGTCCGGCTGCACCCGGATGTGTGCCAGCCCCGCGAATCCGGCCGCCTTCGCCGCCTCGGTCCACTCATCGGTCACCCGCAGCGGCACCGTTTCCAGCCCTCTCGCGTTGATCGCTTTCACCACATGGCCGCGGGCGACGGCCTGCTGGAAGACCTTTAACCCGCTCTCCCGGAAGATGTCCGTCAAATCGGTGATCGGCATCCCGAACCTGAGATCGGGCTTGTCGCTGCCATACCGGCTCATCGCCTCCGCATAGGTCATGCGGGGCAGCGGCAGCGAGGGCACCGGCCGACCGGCCGCCGCACAAAGCTCCGCGAGCAGACCATCCACCAGCGCGTAAATATCCTCCGGCTCCACGAACGACATTTCCACGTCAATCTGCGTGAACTCGGGCTGCCGGTCCGCGCGCAGGTCCTCGTCGCGGAAGCAGCGCGCAATCTGCACGTATCGGTCAAGCCCCGCGATCATCAGCAGTTGCTTGTACTGCTGGGGCGCCTGGGGCAGTGCGTAGAAGAGTCCGGGGTTCACGCGGCTCGGCACCAGGTAGTCGCGCGCCCCTTCGGGCGTGCTTTTTGTCAGAATCGGCGTTTCGATTTCGAGAAATCCGAGCCGGTCGAAATACCGGCGCGCGGCCATCACGACCGCGTGCCGAATCTGCAGGTTCCGCTGCATCGAGGGCCGGCGCAGGTCGAGGTACCGGTAGGTCAGCCGCAGCTCCTCGCCCACCTTCTCGGACGCCGCGTCCTCGAGCGGGAACGGCGGCGTCGCGCTCCGGTTCAGAAGTTCAATGAAAGCGCATCGGACCTCGATGTCGCCGGTCGCGAGCTTCGGATTGATCATGTCCGGCGGGCGCGGCTCAACGACACCGCGAACGCGAATCACATACTCCGGCCGCACCTGCTGCGCGAGCGTCCAGGCCTGCATGGAATCCCGCGGGTCAAACACCACCTGGGTGACTCCGTACCGATCCCGCAGGTCAATGAAGACCAGGCCGCCGTGGTCGCGGATTGTGTCCGCCCAGCCGCAGAGCACCACCTCCCGGCCGGCATCCTCCCGCCTGAGCTCTCCGCAGTGATGGCTTCGCATCATGGCACCGGAGTTCCCGTTGTGTAAAGGACCAGCACAGTAGGGGGATGCCGCGGCCGCGTCAATCCGAGCCCGCTGCCGCCGAGCGCGCCGCTAGCGGGCGGACGGCGGCGCGCCCGCGGTCACTTCGATCGTCAGCTCCGTGCCGTCGCGCAGCACCTCGAACCTGACCTTGTCGCCCGGCTCGTGCACATGCATGTACTTCTTGAGCTCGTTGAGCGTCGGCGTCGGGCGGCCATCCACGCGCAGAATGATGTCCCCCACCTTCAGACCGGCGGTCTCTGCGGGGGAGCCGGCGGTCACCTTCGCGATCCGCACCGCCTCGGCGAGCCCCGCCGGCAGGGGCGTCGCGGAGGGCACCATCTGCTCCGGTGCGATCCCGATGAACGACCGGACCATCTGCCCATGCCGTGCGAGGATCTCCGCCACTCGCCTTGCGATCGCGGAGGGCACCACGAAACCGATGCCGACGTTGCCGGCATTCTCTGCGGTGGTCTCGATCATGACGCTGACACCGATCCAGCGGCCATCCGCGTCCAGCACCGGCCCGCCGCTGGTGCCGGGATTGATCGAGGCGTCGGTCTGGATGAAGCTCTCATAGGTGAGCTTGCCGACGCTGCGTCCCTTCTGACTGACGATCCCGAACGTGGCGGTGTTCTCCAACCCGAGGGGCGCGCCGAGCGCGATGACGATCTCGCCGACCCGCACCGCGTCGGAGTCTCCCGCCACCAACGGCGGATACCGCCGTCCCTCCGGCGCCTCCACCGCGAGCACGGCCAGGTCGGTGTTCGGGTCCGCACCGACCAGCCGCGCCGGCAGCACTTCGCCGGAATGCGTCTGCACCACGATCTCGACCCGCCGGCCCTCGACCACATGGTGAGCGGTCAGCACTCGATTCTGGTCATCGAAGAAAAAGCCGGAACCGATCCCGAGCGCGACGCCCTCGGCATCCCTCAGTTCGCCACTCTGGGGATCAACCACCGCGCGCTTCACGTGGCGGGCGACTTTGACCTGCACCACTGACGGCACCGCGCGTTCAATGGCGCCGGCAAGCGCGTCGCCCAGTAGACGCGCGAAGTTCCGCTCGCTCGGCGGGCGAGGCGGCTCCGCCGGCGCATTGGTCGGGTCGGCCACCCCCGCGGTCGAAATCGCCAGCCAGATCGCCGCCCCCGCCGTTCGCACCTTGAGGCTCATCACCCATCCTCCGCCAATCACGCCGCTTCAGCGCGGTCCGCTCTCCTCATACAACAACGCCGCCCCCGCCACCACCACCGCGCCCGTCTGCGCCCGGGCGTGGTCCCGGTCCACCAGCAGCACTGCCTGCCATCGCAGGGGGAGGGTCAGAACGCCATCGCCGTCGCCACCCCACCGGCCTACGCCACTGCCGACAAACGGCAGCTTCACCAGCCGCCAGCCGTCGGCCGGCTGCAGCTGCACAGCGGGTGGCTGAAACACTTCGCCGCTAGAATCTTCGAGACGACAGGTCAACCGTAGCGAATCTCCCTCCACCTTCGCCCACGCCACCAACGCGGCGGGCCGGCCGGCGACCCGCCGGTCCTCTGGCCGCTCCATGGTCACCGGAAAATATTGGAACCCAGCCTCGGTTGCGATCGAGATCCTGACCGCACCGCCCGGTGCCGCCGGGCAGTCGGCAGGAGCCGGCAGGCTCTGCAGGCCGATCTGGTGCGGGAGGGGGGGGTGACGGTCAGTGTTCGCGGCGACCCGCAGCGGCATCTCGCCCCAGCCGGCGACACGCACGAGGCTGAGCGGTGAGCGCAACGCGATGATCACGCCGTCGTCCCGCACCACCTCCAGCGCGACCGGTGTATCCGCCGAAATTGCCAATGGCGCGGCCCGCACCACGCTGGCGCCCTCTCCAGCGGCCCACTCGAGCTCATTCGTCCGGCCGCTGGCGATCGCCCGCAGCCTGCCGCACATTGCCGCCCCATGGCTCTTGCGCAGCTCGGCCAGCAGCGTACCGTCCGCACCGACGCCTAGCTCCACCGACCCGATCCGCGCGTCACTCCAGTCCCACGGGCTCGGACCGCACAGCTCCGCGGCGACTGCAGCATCAAGTTCCGCATAGAGCGGAGCGGTGGTCAGCCGCACCTCCAGTTCGCCGGCGTTGAGGGGGCCGATCTCCTGTCCCACATGGTTCCACAGCTTGCGCAGACCCGGTACCCGCACCACGGCCGGACCGCCGGTCGCGGTCGTCCACATTGCCAGCCGCCATTGGTCCGCACCTCGGAACAACAGCAGCCAGTCTGAAGGATCTGCGGCGCCGGTGACGCGGCGACGGCTAATGCGCCGTACAAACTGGCAGCGATCCAGCGCGCGATGAAAACCCCGCATCGCATACCACGCAGGCTTCGGCTCGAACGGCGGCCAACCCGGTTGCCACCGGTATCGCACCGTGCCGAAATTATGTTCGGCGTCCGCCGGGTCGACGCCGTCGTCGCGCCAGTCGTACCAGATAGAAAGCGGTACTCCGACGGAGGCGTTCACCAGCCACTGGCGGGCCAAAAACATCCCCTGTGCCGACGCATCGATTCCGCGCCACGCAGTGGAATACCCCCATTCTCCCGAAAGGACCGGCACGTCGCGGCCGGCCGGCGCATACCGGCGGATCAAATCTCGCAGCCGACCATAGTCGGCGACAACCGTTTCCGGCTCCGTCTGCCGATAGGGATGCACAGAGATCGCCCACCAGTCCTCCAGCACCCCGCCCCGCAGACAGCCCTCGACGAACTCGAGGTCGATGCCAGAGGTCGCCGGGCCAATCAACCGCTCCCCCGGCGCCACCGCCCGCACCTCGCGCGCCACCGCGCGTGCCAGTGCAACGTAGTTGGAGACATTCGGCTCCGGTTTCCAGAACTGCCGCAGGTTGGGTTCGTTCCAGATTTCCCATAAATAGCCGCGTCCCCGGTAGCGGGCGACCGCGGCGGCCGCCCAGCGCGCGAACGCGGCGCGGCCGGTCTCGGTGTGAGGGGCCAGCCCCCCATCATAAAGAACATTCCCGTAGTCCAGGATGAACAGCGCGCGGAGCTGGTGCTGCTCGAGCGAGCGCACCAGCCGATCATAAGGTTCAAAGTCATACACATCGCGCACCCGCTCCGTGCGCCCCCACGTCAGATCCATGCGCACCCACCGGCAGCCGGAGGCCGCCAGCATCTCCAGCTCTCCCGGCCGCGCGTCGGTGAAGTGGATGTTCACGCCGTATCCGGCCTGCCAGGGCGCGTCCGGAGTCGCCGCACCCGCCAGCGCACGAAAGCCCGTTCCCAGCACCGCCCCCAAAAGCCAGGTCCACCGCGCAGGTTTCATCCTCCAAACTCCGTTGCGGCCATCTCTCCCCCGGCGCGGCGTTGCCGCACGCCGCATTGGCTCATAGAATGCAAGATTATTTGGAGGTTGTTCAAATGCTGACGCCCTTGCTGCCCGCAGTGGCCTGCTGGATTCTTCTGGCCGACATCACGGCGATCGCCGCCACGCCGCCGCTGGACGTGCCCGCGACCCGCCCGGCGGATCGTCTGAAAGAGGAGTGGTGGCGCACCCGCCACGAGGCGCGCGTCGCCGAGGCTCGCGCACGAAATCACGATTTGATTTTCATCGGCGACTCGATCACCCAGGGCTGGGAGACCAAGGCGAAGGCAATCTGGGACACCTACTACGGCCACCGCAACGCGTTCAACTTGGGGTTCAGCGGCGATCGCACCGAACACGTGCTGTGGCGCCTCGACAACGGCGAGATCGAGGGACAGACGCCCAAAGTCGTCGTCATGATGCTGGGTACTAACAACACCGGCCACCGGAAGGACCCCCCCGAGCACACCGCGGAAGGGATCCGCCTGATTCTCGAACGGTTGCGCCGCCGCATGCCCGACGCGAGGGTGCTGCTGCTGGCAGTGTTTCCGCGCGAGGAAACGCCCGAAGGCGAGCTCCGCCGCCTGAACGATCGCCTGAACGAAAAGCTCCGCGCAATGGCCGACGGCGAGCACGTCGTGTTCCTCGACATCAACCGCGAACTCCTGCGGCCGGACGGGACGCTGTCGCGGGACATCATGCCGGATCTCCTGCACCCGAACGAAACCGGCTACCGCATCTGGGCACGCGCGATGGAGCCCACGCTCGCGCGGCTGTTCGGCGACACACCCGTCACCCCGCCCTGAGCCTCGCCCCGCCGACCGGCCCGGCGCTGGGCCCGCCTTCACCCCTTCCCCGCGCACAGGATCCGTTCCATTGCGCCCAGGAACGTGTCCATTTCCGGATCGGTGCCGATCGTCACGCGCAAACACTCGCCAGTCCGCCGACCCGGGAAATATCGCACCAGGATTCGGGCCGCCCGCAGCTCAGCCATCACCTCCGCCGCGGGTCGCCCCGCCGGCCGGAACCACAGAAAGTTCGTCTCCGAGGGCCAAACGCGGCAGCCGAGTTCGTGGAGCCGGGCGCGGACCCGTTCGCGGGTCGCGCGGATCCGCCGAACGTTCTGCCGCATCCACTCGAGGTCGCCCAGCGCCGCCTGACCCAGCGCCGCGGCCAGTCGGTCAACATTGTAGGAGTCCTTCACGGTGGCCATCGCACGGATGAGATCCGGCGGACCGACCACGTAGCCCAACCGCAGCCCGGCCAACGAAAATGACTTGGACAGCGAGCGGAACACCAGTGTGCGATCGTCCTTCCCCACCATCCCCATTAGGTCCCGCGTGGCGAAATCCACGTAGGCCTCGTCCACCGCGAGAATCCCGGAAAATCGCGCGCGAAAGCCCTCGATCGCCTCCGCCGGATACGTGCAGCCCGTTGGCGCATTCGGATGGGTGAGCAGAAACAGCGCGACGTCGTCCACAACGGGCTCGCGCCACTCGAAGTC
This sequence comes from Kiritimatiellia bacterium, assembly GCA_026417735.1. Classification (NCBI taxonomy): domain Bacteria; kingdom Pseudomonadati; phylum Kiritimatiellota; class Kiritimatiellia; species Kiritimatiellia bacterium. The sequence continues at coordinate 10,864 of JAOACR010000018.1, read as the reverse complement.
CGGTCCCAGCTCGGTGGGCACCGCTCGCAGCTCCTCCATCGCCGCCAGAACCGGATACAGCGAGTACGACGGCTCGAACCACCCGATCGCTGCATTGCGCGGCACCAGCGCGCGCACGCACAGCGCCAGCAGTTCGTCCGAACCGTTCCCCACCAGCACCTGTTCGGCCCGCACGCGATGGAGTTCGGCGATGCGCGCGCGCAAGGCGTCGCACATCGGCTCGGGGTATCGCCGCAGTGAGGCGACGTCGAACTCCCGCAGCGCGCGGACCACCGCGGGCGAGGGCGGATAAGGATTCTCGTTCGTGTTCAGCTTGATGATGTCCGGTTCGCGCGGCTGCTCGCCGGGCGTGTAACCCGTCATGGCCGCGATCGCCGGCCGAATGCGAATCGCGTTCATGACCGATCCTTATCAGACTGCCGGCCGCGCTCCAATCCGCCGCCGCGGAGCTTGTCGTGGTCCGCCGCCTCCGTCAGCATACGGCCGTGAACTGGCACGGTGTGATCCTTGCGCGAGTGGCCGGCATTCCGATCCGGTTGCACGGCACCCTGTTGATCGCGCTGCCGCTGATGTTGCTGCAGTTTCCGCTGTCCCTGTGGCCGCTGGGGCTGGCACTGATGGCCGGCCTGTTTGGCAGCGTTGCGCTCCACGAACTCGGCCACTCGCTGGTGGCGCTGCGCTACGGCTGCCGTGCGCAGGAGATCGTGCTGCTGCCGATCGGTGGAATGGCGCGGATGGACTGTCTGCCGCGCTCCCCACGCCACGAGATCCGCATCGCGGCGGCTGGGCCGGCGGTGAGCTTCGCGCTCGCATCGCTGTGCGCGATCCTGCGCGGACCGAACGGCGTGGCGCCCAGTTCCGCGGCCGCGGCCCTGCTGGAGCAACTGCAGCGGGTGAATTTGATGCTGGCGCTGTTCAACCTGATCCCCTCGTTCCCGATGGACGGCGGCCGCATCTTTCGCGCATGGCTGTCGCCGTGGATCGGACGGCTGGCGGCAACACGTCTGGCGGCGTGGATCGGCCAGGGCTTCGCCATCGCGCTGGTGCTTTGGGCACTCTGGCCACCAGTCTCGTTGCTGACCGCCGCGCTCGGTCTGTTCCTCTATCACGCCGCCCGCATGGAATGGGAGGCAACGCTGCACCAGGAGCTGTTCTCATCGTGGTGGAGCGGCATGCACGAGTGGTGGGGTTGGAGAGACGGGGAGGAACCCATGGATCCCGTCGATGAAGTGATCGTGAGTCCGCCGCCCTACCGGCGCCAGTCGCTGTTCCAACGATGGTGGCGTCGCCGCCAAGTGCGGCGGCTGACGCGATGGGAAGGAGACTGACTCGTGCGGGCTCCGCCGTCGGTCCGGCTGCTGGTGGCGCTAGTGGTTCTGCCCGTCGCGGGCGCCCGCACCCCGGCCGCGGAGTTCATCCGCGTGAGCCCCCGGCATCCCCGGTATTTCGAGACCACCGATGGCCGTCCCTTCATTCCGAACGGCCTGAACATGGTTCATCCACTGCACCACGGTCGCGGGCGGGAGCGCGAGACAATGGCCGGCTGGGTGAATGCGCTGGCGGACCATCGCGGCAACTTGATCCGCATCTGGCTCTGGCACTCTTGGTGGTGTCCCGAAACCGCGCCCGGCGTGTTCGACGAAACGATCGCGCAGCGCCTTGGCGAGCTGCTGGAGCTCTGCAGCCGCCGCGGAGTGCGCGTCAAAATCACACTCGACTTTTTCCGCGAGATTGACCCCGCGTCTGCGCGCCAGCCATGGGCGTTGCGCGCAATGTACCACGTTTCCCGCGGCGGACCGCTGCGGTCGATGGACGAGTGGTGGAACGGAGACATCGGGCGGCGTCTGTATCTGGCGCGGCTCGATTGGCTGGCCGCACGCTTTCGTGACCGGCCCGAGATCTTCGGCTGGGAACTGTGGAACGAAATCAACGCCGCCCGCGGCTCGCCGGCAAGCCAAGCGCAGTGGACCGCCGACATGCTTGCCGAGGCGCGGCGGCGGTTCCCCCGCCACCTCGTGATGCAGAGCCTCGGCAGCCTCGAGTCTGAGGGCGACCGATCCCTGTACCGCCGCTATTCGGTGATGAAGGGCAACGACGTTGCGCAGGTTCACCGCTATTTGAATTTGGGCACCGGCCTGGTCGTCTGTCACGGGCCGATGGACGTGCTGGTGGCTGACGCGGTGACGGAGCTCGCCGCGATGACCACCGACCGACCGCTGCTGCTGGCGGAGGGCGGCGCCGTGGAGCCGCGTCACTCCGGCCCGTTTCGGCTGTACGGACGGGACCGCGAAGGCACGCTGCTGCACGATGTGTTGTTCGCACCGTTTTTCGCGGGGGCGGCCGGCAGCGGCCAGCCGTGGCACTGGGACCAGTACGTCGCCGAACTGAATCTTTGGTGGCATTTCGGGCGATTTGCGGCCGCGGTGGAAGAGTTTGACCCCATCACCGAAGCGCCCCAGCCGGTGGTGTGGACCGCAGCGCCACCATTGCGCGTGTACGCGCTGATCGGTCGCCGCACCGCGCTGGCATGGTGCCGCGACGGTCGTGCCGATTGGCGCGCCGAGCTGGAGCGCGGCGACCCCGCCCCCTCACTCATCGGCTTGCGCGTGCCACTCGAGCCGTTGGGCGGGGGACCACCCGACGGTCGCATTGTGCTGTACGACCCGTGGGCCGACCGCCGTGTGACGATCGCAGCGGCTGGTCCCTCGATTGTGCTGCCGGACGCGCGCCGCTCTCTTGTGTTGCGGTGGCGTCGCTCCGGCGGCGCGCCAAAGCCGTGAGGCCGTCCCCTCCAGCGCCCGCCGATGTGCGGCGGATTCTCGTGGTCAAACTCAGTTCTCTCGGCGATGTCGTCCACGCGCTGCCGACGGTCCACAACCTGAGAGCGGTCAGCGGCGCCGAGGTGGACTGGCTGGTCCAGCCCGAGTTCGCCGACCTCGTACGTGCCTGTCCGGACGTCACCCGGATCCTGCTCTTCCCACGCCGCGGTGGCCTACGGGATCGCTGGCGGTTCTTTTGGGATCTGCGGCGCGCACGATACGATCTGGTGGCCGATCTACAGGGCCTTTTGAAGAGCGCGGTCCCGGCATGTCTGGCTCGCGCGCGGCTGCGGGTGGGACCCTCCTTTGCGCGGGAGGGCACTCGGTGGCTCTACACGGCCGTCGCGGGGCCACCCAACCGAAACCGCCACGCGGTGTTGGAGGTCGCCGACCTCATTCGCTGGCTCGGTTGGCCAGAGACGCCCGTCGAGTTTCCGCTGCGATTCCCACCGAGCGTACCGCCAGGCCCGCCACCACGGATTGCGCTGGTACCGTGCTCAAGATGGCCAACAAAAAACTGGCCGGTCGAGTTTTTCCACGCGCTCGCGGCGCGACTGTTGGCACAGGGCGCAACGGTGTGGATCATCGGCTCGGAACAGGACCGCCCGGTGGCCGAGGCGATCGCCGCCGGCACTGCGCCGGCAGAACGCGTGATCAATCTCGCGGGCCGCACCTCGCTCGCGCAGCTGGGAAGTCTGCTCACCCACGCGGACCTCGCGATCACCGTCGACTCCGGCCCCATGCACCTGGCCGCCGCACTGGGGGTGCCAGTGCTGGCGCTCTTCGGCCCCACGGACCCGGTCCGCACTGGCCCCTACGGCGCACGCTCCCGCGTGCTGAGCGTGCCGCCCCTTCCGTGCATGCCGTGCCTGTCCGATCGATGCGCGCGCGGCGATCACGCCTGCCTGCGCAACCTGCACCCGAGCCGCGTCGCAGCAGAAGCGATGCAGATGTTGCACATCGGCTCAACCTGAGATCGCCGCTGACGGGCCCTCGTTCACCGCCACCACAATGTCCTGCAGCGTCGGACCGTCGCGGTCCGCCCAGCGACCGTAGGGAATCGGGTCTCGAATGCGGAGCCCTCGCCTCTCGAACGCCCCCCGCACGTAACGCTCGGGAAACGCGATCGCACCCTCCGGATCCTCGCGGCTGACCACACGGTCCTCGCCGAACCGCTCGGCGAACCGGACCTGTCCACCACCGCGCTCGATCACGGCCTCCGACTCCGGCGTGAGCAGGAAGAACGTCGCGAAGCAACGCCCACCCGGCCGCAGCACGCGCGCGATTTCGTCGAGATAGTGTTCGACCGCAGGCCGCAACATGTGGGTGAACACCGAGGTCAGAACCACGAAGCTGCGATCGCCGTCCGGACAGGGGAAACGGTACGCCTCCGCGCGAATTCGGCCTTTCGGATTGTAGTGCCAGTTGAAGACGTCGGCATGAACGAACTGCATATGCGGAAAGCGCGCCGAAATGTTGCGCTGGCACCAGTGGATGCCCGCCCGCACGATATCAAATCCGAGATAATGGCCCGGTGGGCGCAAAACGGTCGCGAGCGGAATCGCCATCCGGCCAATTCCGCAGCCAACGTCCAGGACGCGGTCCGTCGGCGTCAGGCCACCATACCGCACAAAGAGCTCGAGAAACTCACGGCCCGTGGCTTCAAAATCCGATTCGCCAACGAACCGCAGCCGACGCGGAGGCATCAGCGGAGGACGGCGGCCCGTGAGCGCCTCCCACAGATCGAGCGGCCAGTAGCGCCACCGTCGAATCGCGTCCACCGTGGCCGGCGTCGGCCAACGCCGTCGCCGGCGGTCAGGCGGAACGGCTTGCGGCTCCCCCGCAATCATCGGCCCCATTGCTGTCGCTGATATGACCAGACCAACGCCGCAGCGATCGCCGCCCCCACCAACAAGACGGGCCACACTCGACGGTGTCGTCGAGGTGTGTCTGCGGAGGGTGTCGCGCGCGTCGGCACTGTTGCGGTCGCAGTCGACAACGGAGCTGCGCCCGCAGAGGAGGAGACGACGGTGGAGGTCGAAGCTTGCGGGATCGGCGACGCCGGGGCACCGGCAGCGGGTCGCTTCGCCGAAGCAAGCCCCCGATTCAGTAGTTCGCGGGCGACGCGATCGCGTCCCTCCTTCGTGGTCGATCCCATGACCACCGCGATCACCCGCGCCCCGTCGCGCTGCGCAGTGGCGGCGATCGAATAGCCCGCCGCGCGAAAGTAGCCCGTTTTGAAGCCGTCGCAGCCGGGGAACGTACCCAGCAGGTTGTTGTGCGATTGCATCACCATGTTTGTGCCCCGGAACGGCCGCGTGCGAACCGAGGTGTAACGGAAGACGGCCGGTCGTCGTGCCAGGTAGAGACACAACCGCGCAAAGTCGCGCGCGGTGGTGACATCGGGCGACTGTCCCGCTGCTGGGGGCAGCCCATGGACGGAATAAAATCTCGTCGCCGTCATGCCCAGCTCCGCGGCCCTCCGGTTCATGCGCTCGACGAACGCCGCGCGCGACCCCGCACAGTGAATCGCCACCGCTGCCGCCGCGTCGTTGGCCGACTGGATCATCATCGCGTACAGCAGTTCGTCTAGCGGGAAGACTTCGTGTTCCCGGAGATAGACCTGCGATCCCCCCATGCTCGCCGCCTCCGCGGTCGCCGTCACCGGCTCGTCGAGCCTGCGGCGGCCCGCCTCAACGTCCTCCAGCACCAGCAACAGCCCCATCAGCTTCAGCATGCTGGCGGGGTAGCCGGGTGCGTCCGCGCGGTCTTCGAACAGAACCATGCCGTCCGCCGCGTCCACTACAATTGCACCGGCGTAAGGATCGCGCGCAAGCGTCGGGATCGGCGCACGCTGGCCGCTGGCACTGCCTGCGCAAACCAGACTGATCACCGTGACCCAAAGGATCCGCTTCATGCAGACACTCCGCGATTGCGAGTGCGCCGCACGATGACCCCGCCCTCTTGCGCTGTCAAGCACGCCTCGCCGCGGTTCTGGATTCATGGGTGCGGACATGGGCAGGCAACTTCGCGCCCAATCCACTGGCTGTCTGCCGCGGCACCGCCAAAGCTGCGGCGGCGGCAATCCCTCCCTCTGATTCCCCTCGCTGCAGCCAGCAAACATGGGCGAAGTCGAACGTGCACCGCAGGAGAGAGCACACGCTCACGCGCTCAGCGGAGGCGACGCCGCAACTGCTCGATCGCAAATGCGCAGAGAAATGCCGGAACGATCCGTAGATATCGAGGCGCCAACCGGCGGGGTTCCTGGAGCAGCCGATATGCCCACTGGAGGCCCGACCGCTGGATCCATCGAGGCGCGTCGCGTCTTGCCCCCGCCAGGATGTCAAACGCGGCGCCGACACCGATCACGACGACGCCCCGCCCCCTGCTGGACTCTCGTCGTTCCCGGCGAAGCCGCAACGCAAGCTCGGCCGCCACACGCTCCTGTCGGGGCGTGCTGAGGCCGATCCATACGAGCGAGGCGTCCGTCTCCCTCACACGCCGCACAAAATACTGCCATTCGGCCTCCTCCAGTAGTCGGTACGGCGGGGCCCAGCATCCTGCGATCCGAACTCCGGGCCATTCGCGCCGAACGGTTTCGACCAGTTGCTCCAAACGCTGCTGCGTCGTCCCCGCCCAAAAGTGGCCGGCCGATCGCAACTCATCGGCAGTCGAACACCGGCGGAGCAGATCCCGGACAAGATCGGGACCATACACCCGGCCAACCTGCCGCTGGCCACACCGTCGTCCAATCCAGACCAACGGCATTCCGTCCGGCACCGTGAGGAGGGAGTGGTTGTGAATCTCCAGCAGCACAGGATCCTTCCGACACTCCATCACTCCGTGGACGCCGGTTACACAAACGTGGCCGATGCGCCCGCTGAGCACCGTGTCGAGAATCTGTTGGGCGGCGGAGTCCAGGTTTACCGCGCTGATCCGCACCCCAAGCACGTCAAAGCGCGGTCCGTTGCCGACCTGGGATCCGGCCGCGACGGGCGGCAGCTCACCGGGCGCCATCACCGCGCAGCACCGCCCCCAGAGTGTGGACGAGGATCATCGCATCGAGCCAGACCGACCAGTTGCGAACGTAGTACGCGTCCCAGCGGCCGAGGGTGTCGGCGTCGGTCTCGCTGCGGCCACGGATTTGCCAGAGGCCCGTCATGCCGGGTCGCACACGTTCACGCAGCGAACGCGCGGTTGGCGAAAGCGCGGCGTGATGAGACGGCGGCAGCGGGCGCGGGCCCACCAGCGACATCTCCCCCCGCAGCACATGCCACAGCTGCGGCAGCTCATCGAGCGACCATCGCCGCAGAAACCGGCCCACCGGCGTAATGCGCCAGTCCCGCGCGAGCTTCCCCCGTTGCTCCCACTCGCGCCGCAGCTCGGGATCGCGCAAGAGGCGCTCCGCAAGTTGAGCTTCGGCGTCCGGCACCATCGTCCGCAGCTTCCACATTCGGAACCGTTGGCCACTGCGTCCCACTCGCTCTTGCGAGAAGAACGGCGCATGGCGGTCGCCCGCCCACACAAGCAGCGCCAGCAGCCCGAGCAGCCCTCCCCACACGGGCGCCAGCACCAGCGCAATGACCAAGTCCATCGCCCGCTTCAACGCCCGCGCCCGCAGATCCAGCAGGTTGTTGGTGGCCTCCAGCCCTAAAATTCCAGAAAAATCCCGTGGCTCGACCCAAACTGACGGTGCATCGAGCACGTCGGGCAGCACGATCAGCCGGCGATAGCTCGCGAGCGGGCCCTCCATCAGACGCTCTCGCGTCGTCGCATCGAGGTTCTGGTCCACAAAAAACGCGGTGTCCACCTCCGGTGCCGCATCCATCAGACCGCCAAGGCGAGGCAGGCCGGCAATGCTTTCCACGCCGAAAACGCCCCGAAGACGATAGCCGAGCGCCGGCTCGGAGATTAGCACCTGCGCGATCGCCTCCGCGAGAGGGCCATGCCCGTATAGCACCGCGTGCGCACCCCACCACGGCTGTCGCGAGAGGAACGCGCGCAATCCCGCCCGCGTCGCCGGCATCAGCACCGCCGCCGACGCGTAGGCGATCAGGTACGAACCACGGCTTGCCGCATCGCCCATTCGTCCGACGAACACCGCTACGGCGACAAAGCCGAACAACAGTGCGAGCGATTGCTCCAGCTTTCGAAGCTCCGAAACCGCATTCAGCCCCCACCCCGGTGCGGTCCGGCTCCACAGCGCGGTGAGCCACCAGGCGGGGATCACCAACAGGCTGTAGCGCAGCGCGATCGGCGAACCGGCGACCCATCGCATAACGCCGTCGCCCACCAGCAGCGATACCAGTAACACGACGGAATCTGCCGCCAGCATCGCCAGCGCGCTCGCCCACCATCGCCGAAGATTCATCGATTCCCGCTCTGCAAATCTATCCTGTCGTTCCGCCCCCCCCTGTGCAACCGCGGCGGGCCGCTCCGGCGGCCAGAGCCTCGGATCGTTGACGCACACTCCTTTCCGGCGTAATGTTTTTGCAATGGGTTGGGCTCTCAAGCGTTGGAGCCGCGCGGTTGTTTACCTCGTGCTCACCGACGTTGCGGCCGTCTTCGGCGCGTTCGGCGTCGCGATGCGCCTTCGGTTCCGACCGTTCATCAACGTGATCGAGATCCGGGAGGGCTATCTTCTGCCGGAAGTGGCGCTGGTGGCCCTGTTCGCGGCGGTGGGGGTGCCGCTGGTGTTTCGCGCCTACCGGCTGTATCAGCGCCGCGTCTGGTTGTCCCGATCCTGGACCGCGGTTCAGTTGGTGAAGGCCATCGGCGTGCTGCTCGGTGCGTATCTGATCCTGCAGTACCTAACCAAGTCGTCGCTCTTCGTTGAGTCCCGGCTCGTGATCCTGATGTGGGGCGGACTTACGCTGCTTGCGACCGGCGCCAATCGCCTCCTCGTGTTCCCCGCCCTGCTGGCATTCGCCGCGCGCGGCGCATTGCACCGGCGGATCGCGCTGGTGGGGGTCAACGAGTCGAGCATCGCCTTTGCGCGCCGCGTGCGGCAAGAAAAGCACCGGGTCTTCCTCAATGTGGTGGGCTTCATTGACGAGCACCGCAAGCCCGGGGAGGAAGTCGCCGACAGCCTTCCGGTGCTCGGCTCGCTCCACCAGCTCGAACGCCTCGTCGACCTCTACAACCTTGAGGGCGCGGTGCTGATCGCGGACGAGACCACACCGGAAGCGCTGCTGGACGCGATCGAACGGTGTGTGCACGTGTTTGGATGGGTCGATGTGCACACCGATCGGACGCGGCCGCTCGCTTCGCGGCTGGATCCTGACACGTACTTCGACATCCCGTTTCTGCGCATGCGGAGCATTCAGAGCGGGCCCGTCGTGTTGCTGCAGAAACGGCTGTTCGATGTGGTGGCCTCGGCGCTGGCGATCGTGGTGCTCTCGCCATTGCTGTTGGCGATCGCGCTGGCGGTGCGGCTCTCCTCGCCCGGACCCATCCTGTACGTCAGCGAACGAGTGGGCATGAACGGGCGTCCGTTCCGGTTCTACAAGTTCCGTTCCATGTACGTCGGGGCAGATCGGGACATGACTCGCACCGCGAAACTGGCGGAAGGGTACGCGAACCCCGACAAACCCATGCCGACGAAACTGGTCAACGCCTCGATGGTCACGCCCGTGGGTCGCTTCCTGCGCAAGTGGGCGCTGGACGAGTTGCCGCAGCTGTTCAATGTGTTGCGCGGTGACATGTCGCTGGTTGGCCCGCGACCTTTGCCGCCCTCCGAATATAATCTTCAAAACGAGTGGCAAAAAACGCGGTTCCGCGTGAAACCTGGCTGCACCGGCCTCTGGAAGGTGCATGCGGCGCACGACCCAACGATGCCGTACAGCACTTCGATCCTGTACGACATCTACTACGCCCGGAACGCAAATCTGCTGCTCGACCTCGCCATTCTCTGGAAGACCGCCTGGGTGATCCTCAGCGGGCGTGCCGACGGTCCCGTCCCCTCGAGCGATTCTTCCCCCCCCACGGTGACACCGGCCGCGGTGGCAGGTTCCCCCACCCCTCCGCCAGCCGAGCCCCGCCACCGCCAGAGCTGAACTGTCGGCCCTTGCTCACCCGCCACGGTCGAAGAACTCGCGGACTGCCGCCGTCACCGCTTCGACTTGCGGCTCCGTCATCTCCGGATAAATCGGCAGCGAAAGCACCTCCCGCGCCAGTTGCTCGGCGATGGGAAACTGGCCCACGCGCCAACCGTAGCCGCGGTAGGCCGGCTGCAGGTGAATCGGAATCGGATAGTGGATCAAGGCGCCGATCCCGCGCGCACGCAGGAACTCCAACAGCGCATCGCGACGGCTGGTGCGGACCACATACAGGTGCCAGACATGTTCCACCTCTGAGCGAGCCACGGGGAGGCGCAGATCACCCACCCCCGCGAGCAGATCGCGATAGTGGGCCGCAATGCGCCGTCGCGCCGCATTCCACCGATCCAGGTGCGGCAGCTTCGCGTTCAGCACCGCCGCCTGCAACGTGTCCAGCCGGCTGTTTTCACCAAGCACCTCATGTCGGTACTTCACCCTCGAGCCGTAGTTGCGCAGCGTTGCAACGCGGTCGGCCAGCGCGGCATCGTTCGTCGTCACCGCACCCCCATCCCCGTAGGCGCCCAGATTCTTGCCGGGATAAAAACTGAAGGCCGCAATACGCCCCAGCGACCCGCAACGCCGGCCGCGGTACCGCGCACCGTGCGCTTGCGCCGCATCCTCGACCACCTCCAGACCGTGCCGCGCGGCGATCGAGCGGATCGCATCCATCTCTGCCGGATGACCGTATAGGTGCACTGGCAGGATCGCGCGCGTGCGGGATGTGATCGCCCCCTCAATCTCCGCGACGTTGATGGTGAACCCCTCGGGCTCACAGTCCACGAGCACCGGGCGCGCGCCGACAGCGGAGACCGCCAGCGCAGTGGCGACGAAGCTATTCGCGACGGTGATCACCTCATCGCCCGGTCCAATCTCAAGAGCTCGCAATGCGAGCTTCAACGCGTCGAGGCCGGAGGCGACCCCGATCGCCCGGTCCGTTTCGCAGTACGC